>NZ_JASAUS010000230.1:0-8237 GCF_029953005.1 Bradyrhizobium sp. Mp27
CGCTATTCTTACGACTATCCTTCGACATTGTGACCTCGCGACAAACCATTCCGCGAGATCTTCTAGCCGACCAGATCAGCCCTTAGCGCGTGGTCCCTGCATGACGCTCACGATACAGGAACGCTCCGAGCAGCTTTCCGTAGTTCCTCCTGAAGTCTCCGTTGAGCTTGGCGATCTTCGATAGCTCTGAAGACGTGTCGTCGGTCATGGATGCTGGCTCCTAACGGCGGCTACCAGCACCCTATGAACCACTGTTTTGCGCGACGGCGCAAGAGCAAATTTCGGTATATCATAATTCTTGAAGTCCGCTTATCTCACGGATAGCGGCGAACGGTGCGTGCTTAAAGACACACGGCCGTCAACCAATATTGCTCCCAACACGGCGAAAGAGACCTACCAGATTCTAAATACCTCCATTGGAGCCGCAAACAATATGTGCGGCTCACGATCCCAAACCCAATGGAGATATGCATGGCCGATGCGCCGCCGCTCTGGGAGTCAGAGCCCACCTCGAATCCTTCCCCTTACACACCGCCTCCCTCGAAGCGCAAGCCAGAATATCGCGATCGATACCGGATTGGCTTTCCGACCGACGTTCTCGAATGGTTGAAGCAGAACGAACCAGCCGATTTCGGCGAGCTGATGGACCTGCGCAAGTCTCTCTATGCGCGTCGCACGAAGGGGAAGTATCGCATCAGACTTGCCGGCCTTACATCGGTCGGCGTGCAGAAAATGTTGCTGACCGGCCCAGCTCGCGCGGTCCTCATCCTTAGTGACAAGGCCCGTCACTTCCTTCTTCGCACACTGTGCAGACTTCGCAAGGCTCGTCGTTGGCAGCCGATTCGATACCGATGACGTCATCTGAGCAGGCATGCCGGGAGCAATTGGCTCGCCTGATAAACACGATGCCATTCGTAGCGGCGGCGGCAGTGACGCTTACGATGAAGAAGCGCTATGCATATCGATTTGGAGCGGCTTTAATCGCTAACCGCGGTGCTACAGAAGCCACGATGATACGAGCCGCTGCGGAGCGGCAGATTGAAATTCGAATGCGGCCCGGCGGGGATGGCTTGACGGCTTACATAGTGCCAGCATGCCAGCAATTCAGGACTGCGAGTTCGGCGCAGTCGTGAGGCACTAACGCAACGGAACGATTCTAGATTCGGCCATGAGGAATCAATGCGGGAGCTTCGCGGCACCTTTAGCAGAACGCGATCCCCTACCGCTCCCCGGTCGATCACTTTGTGGTCAGAATAGCCATCACGCTGAGAGCCGTTGATCGCGAGCTTAACCCTGCATAGGTTGAGCTCTCCAAGTACTAATCGGCGCACGCGCATTCAAGATGACAGAATGACTATTCTAAGGTCGGGCTATTGACGTTGAGGACACAAGCGGTCCAAGCCCGCAGAGCAGTTGAGCCATTGCCATGTCACAGGGTCGGCGAATGCTTTCAACGGGATCAGAGCCGGCCAACGTAGCCGGCATTCCTCTATTGTCGTTCAATATCCTCGGCGACGCACCGGAGCGCCTCTGCCGCTCCACGACCGAAATATTGCTCGAAGTACATGTCGCTTGTACTCTAGGTGAATAATCGTTCAGTGACGAGCACTATATCGCCCCGAGTTTTCACCAAGAGAGCGAGACATCTTCGCGTTTGGAGGAACACTATCGTGTTCGAGCGCCTCAAGTAAGCTCGCTTCGAGGTGGCGTGCATCTTGTTTACGCGCCAATTCGAGCGCCCGACACAGTGATGTTTCTACGGTTTGGCACTCCTTTATATGCCCTCGCATGCGAATTGCCGAACAATGGAGCCGAACCAACTCCGGAACCCACCACATTTCTCTCTTTTGTTCAGCGGTTTCTATTGCCTTCATCACAATCCGAGAAGCGGACTCATGATCGCCGTCCTTCAGATGAGCCCGAACAAGCAGGGAAGTAAAATATGCGAGAAAAGCGAACGCTCCCAGACGCTCCCAAGTCCCGATTCCCTCAGTCATCATCTTGACGCCCAGAGCCGCGTTCGTTTCAGTAGCATGCAACCACCAGCCCTTCATAATCGCTCCACCGGTCCGCCAGAACGTAAATCGCTGTTGAGAGGAGAGTTCAATTAGCTTCTCGGCTTGTACTAGGACCTCTTCGGTTTGGCCCGTGAGCTGTAGCAAGACCAGCGAGTAATTTAACGACATGCAACGCGAGAATGGATGATCCAAGTTTTCGCTTTCTAATATACTTCGTTTTTCCATGTTTAGTGCGGCTTCAGTTTCCCCGAGCAAAAACAAATTGATCGATGCCATAGAAGAAGCGGCGACAAATGGATCTACGCCAAACGTAAACCGGTGAGACGCATGCAGCTTGCGATCGTAGTAGCTCATGCTCACCTCAAAATGCCTCATCGCTCGCGTAAGCTCCCCAACCTGAAACGCGCAATTTGCGACCGCGCGATGAGCCTCAACTAGCAAGGAGGAATCTGGATTGGCTTCAGCGATAGAAAGCAGCTCCCCTGCAATCTCGGAAGCCTCAATCATGTCAGAGCGTACGTAGTAAAATCGGTAAAGGCCGTGAAGCGCCGGAAACAGCCCTGTCGATAGATTGAGACTACGACTTAATTCGCGAGCTTGCTGGAAAATGCTCCCAACCTTTGGCGTCGCATAGCCTTCTATAGAACTTTGTACGACTCCCGCTTTTAGCAGTAGTTGCATCTTCTGTGCCGCAGTCGCAGCATCTGCAGGAAGGTTGTCAATGATTCTTAAGGCAGCGCTCAAATGATGCGCGGCCTCTTGAAGGGCGGATCTCTCGATCGCCTTGTCGGCTGCCCTGCAAAGAAATGGGAGCGCCTTACTCTCCAGCCGAGCTTTTAGCAAATGGTGCGCTACAATTTCGGGATTGTCAGAACAAATTGCAGGGAGCCTGATCTCTATCGCTGCTGCCACTTTTGCATGCGCGTCCCGGCGGTGCGCTGTAAGCGCGAACTCATAAATCTTCTCTTGAATCAAAGCGTGTCGAAAGGCCCACTTCCGCCTTGGCGGAACGCCAGAAGGCTCTAGAATTCCAGCATTGCCCAATTTTTGCAGCTCTGACAAAAGGAGCTCGGGATCGCCATCCCAAATCCTGACAATTGTCTCATGTTCGAACTCACGCCCGATTGTCGCGCATAAGTTGAGGATTTCGCGATTTGCATCTACGCGATCGATGCGCGCGTTCAGCGATTGCTGAAGCGTTGCTGGTAGCTTGATCGGAACTCCGCCGTGGTTTCCCACGTCCTCGATTACCAGGCGGGTTAGCTCTTCGATGAAAAGTGGAACGCCATCGGCTCTCGCGTTGAGCGATTCGAGAACCTCGTGGCTGAGTAATCTATCGTAGGCAATCTCTGCAATGAGATCGAATGTCTGTTGCCTATTGAGACGAGGCAAATGAATGTTAAGGGGCTGGAGAGGCTCGATCCAGCTCCGGTCGCAGTCGTCTCGGAATGTAGTGAGAGAGCAAGCTCGTGCCTTCGTCGCTTTTGGCAGAATGGTTGACAACAGTTCGATTGTAGATGGATCTGCCCAGTGCAGATCCTCCACAACCAGCAAAACCGGCTGCGATTCGGTTTCGCGGAGCAGCCAAGCGGTAAGAAGCTCGCCGAACATCGCCTTTTGTTGTTGCGGCGTGTAGTCTCGCGCGACGACGTGCCCCTCTGGCGGTGGGATCGAGAGAACCTTAGAAAGAATGGCGATGTGGTCTGTTGGGTCCGCAAAGCGCAATTGCAGAGCTCGCGTGAGTCGATCGAACCTTTCACTCTGGGGAGTACCTGATAGACCGAGCGTGTCTGTTAGGAATTTTACGAATGGATGAAGTGCTGACTGTTGATAAAGCGGCGAGCATTTTAGAACGATACTTAAAAACTTCTGTTCTTTGAGAGCTGCAAACAATTCGCGCAATAATCGCGATTTACCGACTCCCGCCTCCCCAATGATCGCAGCCAGAGTTCCCTCTCCCGCCAATGCACGCTCCCACAGCTGCGCAAGTAGGCTGATTTCTCTTTCTCGGCCTATCATCCGACTACGGGTGGGACCGCGACGGAGTTCCTCGCCCATTTCTGCGGCATGCACTTCAAAGATGTTGATCGGACGGTCGATGCCTTTGACTAGCTTCGATCCGACGTAGCGACAGTCGAAACTAGCTCCCACGAGATCGTAAGTTTCCTGACTTATGATTGTCGATCCTGGGTTCGCCAGATTTTGCAAACGAGCAGCGACATTCGCAGCCTCTCCAACGATACCCATCTGCTCCATCGCCGTCTCGGATCTGATATCGCCAGCGATAACTAGTCCGGTGTGAACGGCCGCGCGTATCTGGAGAAGGCCTGCGCTACTCGGTAAGGCATACCGCTCGTTGAGTACACCTATGGCTTCCTGCAGGTCGAGGCATGCTTGAATTGCTCGCAATGCATCATCTTCTCTCGCTACGGGGAAGCCGAAGTGGATCATTATCCCGTCACCCTCAAATCGGTCTAGGTGTCCTTGATATTGATTGACAATGCGCGCAGCAATTTCCCTGAAACTACGCAGCAGCTCCCGAAAAACTTCCGGGCCCAAGCTGGATGTCAGGCTAGATGAACCCACTATGTCCGCAAAAATGAGAGTAAGTTGCCGATGCTGCGCTGCATCTGGGTCGACAGCGGTCCGTATCGGCGGCTTTTCACTACTCAGCGGCACGCCGCAATTTGAACAAAAGCGTTGCCCTGGCTGAACGGTCACGGCACAAGCTGGACAAGTTAGCATCTCGCGAAGCCTCCAGTTGTGAGCCTAACTCCAGTACACACCAATTGAGTTTGACGATCTGCACGATAAGGTTTGACGATCTTCCTGCTATGCTTCCCCTCGGTTCGCATTCTTGCTAGCAAACCGATTTAGCTGCTCCTCAATATATTTCGTGTCGCCGCTCGAGTAGCCGAATATGGCCTCGATTTTCAAAGCCTGATCCATCGATTTTCCGACAACTTCTAGAACGGTCTCTTTCGCAGATTGTAAGGCCCCTTGGCTCTTGCTAACCAAATTGTCCGCGTACTCTTGGGTAGCACCCAGCAATGCTTCTGCGGGCACGACACGCGTTACCAGACCAATCGAAAGCGCTTCTTCTGCTGAAATCTCTCGGCCAGTAAAGAGGATGTCCATTGTACGAGATACCCCAATACTATTCACGAGCCTCACAATTCCCCCGTCACCATGATGGAAACCGCGGTGGATTTCGTAGCTACCAAAGCGGGCCTGGTCGCTTGCAATTCTCACATCGCACGCTAATGCTAGCTCGAAGCCCCCGGCTAGTGCCCATCCGTTTACTGCTGCGATCACTGGCTTTTTAACTCGGATTCCACGCGTGATGCCCCCTAGACCGTGCATAACGTTGTCGCGAACGTCTTGAAAAGTTCGCGATAACCATTTTGGGATATACTCCTTCAAATCGGCTCCAGCACAGAAAGCCTCGCCAGCGCCAGTCAGTATTGCCACGTCAAGATTCGGGTCGCGGTCAAACGAAAGCCAGAAAGAAGTTAGCTCTTCGTGCATTGCGGTGTTGATAGCATTGCGTGCTTCGGGACGATTCAGGGTAACAGTAGCTATCCTGTTGGCACTGGTCACGATTATGGTTCTCATAAATTCTCCCCTGTGGCTTTTCGATGGGCTGGTGTATGTTTTGCAAGCTTTAACCCAATCCATTTGCTTGTCCGAAATCCAAGGGGCGCGAGAAAATGCCGCTTAGTCTTCAGACGTGATATGTGCGCGGGGTCGAGCACACTCCGTACGCAGTAATCTTGCTTTTGCTGCATGGTCAAAGTTCTTGATCGAGATACACGGAATCGCTGCACGTCCGCGACCGTTGTGCAGACCATCCGCTCAATCAGAATACCCACTGGCCGCCAACGGAATCGCTTCGCGACTGCAGATCCGGAAAAGGCCTGACGAAGAGCAAGTCTCGAAAGATTTTCCTTCAGCGTTTCGATGAATGATTTCCCGCTCCTTTGCTCTATTTGGTCGCCCACGAGGATGCTCGACAAATTCCAATCATGGTAGAACATGTCCTTCGAGATGGAGTTGGACTCTTTGTGTTTTTCAAACAATACGCTACCGCGGAGCGCAACGAGATCCGCGCTAAACTGGTAGTCACACACGACGCCCGTGGGGCGGGTTCGTCGGATCTTGATTGTGGCGGGAGGCAAAATGAACAAGCCTACGACAAAGATACCCTGATCTCTCAATATTTTATAGACTCGCACATACATGTTGATTGGATCGGCTGCCCGCACCCCTTTGCGATGTGCCTTGAGCCATTCGGGGTCTAGGGTTTCGATCCCCATCATGCAGAAGCGCATTCCGGCCCGATAAGCGAGGCTCGCGAAATTCGGATTTCTGTGAATAGTGTCGCCGCGCAAGAAGCATCCGAAACGCAAGTCGAGGCCGGTTGTGATCATCTCATTGAGCAGGGAGACCGCATGACGCTCATCACCGCCAAAATTGTCATCAGTGAAGATGATTTCTCCGACTCCAGCATCCTTTAGAGCCTGCAATTCGGCGATTACCTTTCCGACAGACTTGTAGCGCTGCTTGTAATACCAAAACGTGTTTATGTTACAGAAGTCGCAGCGGTGTGGGCAGCCGCGAGAGATCTCGACCGCTGCTCCGAGGCCATGGCTCATGCCCAAGCCATATGGCTTAAGATCGAAGGCGCTCCAGTCGGGTGGCGGTGCAGATTCAAGATCGATCAACTCGGTAGTATGAAGCGAACGTCGGCAAGACCCACTATCCATCCAGAATAGATTGGGGACATGATCGAAGGAGCGACAACCCATCAGTAGAGCGGACACGAGTCTCCTAAAGGGAACCTCGCCTTCTCCCGTAACAACAAAGTCCACACCGGCAGCAAGCCACCGCTCTGGCCACGCAGTAGCGTGATTTCCACCAACCACGATCTTGACGCCGGGGTTAACTTCTCTGGCGAGCTTGATCGTAAGTTCGGTGTCTAGGGCCTTTAGCGGCGACATACAGGATATCGCTAACAAATCAGCCCATCCCAGACGCTCGCGATACTCGGGCAACGAAATTCGGGCAACGTATCCGTCAAGGATGGAAATAGCGACTGGTAAGTCCTTTATAGTCGCGGCGAGAACTGGGTAGACTGCACTTGGAAACTTAACAATCTCGCCCAATGTGTCGACCGGGACGGGCCAGGAGTCGACGAGTGTTTTCGGGTGCAGAAACAGAACTCGCAGACGGTGTGACGTCTGCAACCCGATACTTACACATTCGGAATCGGCTAACGCTGTTTCTGCCGCCATGGTAGCTGTCCCGCGCAGCGCCGAACAGAACCTTCCTATTTGCAACCTAGCATATAGTGCGAAGGTTGGATAGCGGGCCGTCCAGGCGAACCCTGCGGAGAACTGATACTGGGAAATCGAGCGATGGAACTGGCAAATTATGATGGTTCCGCTTCGGCGGCCCGGTCTGTTTTGGCTTGGATGCTGCGCCGCCACCAGCGTCACGGAGATCTGTATTGAGGGCGAACATGCCAGCCAGAAAGACGAGAAATGTCCGGAAGGACAGCATGTTAGATAATGACTATGAGCGCGTTTGCCCAACGTACGGCCTTACGCAACGAGGGCTGAGCATGGCAGCGGCTAAATTGAATCCGCCAGTGCTCTTTTGAGGCTGCATCTCGCCGTGCGAGCGTTACGTGGGCTGAGCGATCGGATCGCGGGTGGCTACTCGCTGACTTCGTCAGCCTCCGTAGAGCAGATCTCAATTCCGAGCGGCTTCTATAACCAGTTCGCCTGTGAGGCTTTACACAGCTGCTCGCTCCCCCTCGGCTCCCCGACTAAACTGCAAATCGGCAAAGTCCTTTGGAGCAAGTGCAATCTGGTCTGCGCTCCAACCTTGAGAGGGTTGAGCTCTCCGTTTGATCTACGTTCTCGATGTCCGGTTTGGCCAAAAGCGGACCCCAACCATCGTTCGTGCAGATACCCGGAGCTGACATTCATTAGACCTCGTGCCATTTCCGGAACGGACGAGGCGATTGAGATAAGTGTTGTTGTCGCGCCCACTACTGGGCAGGCGAGCGTCCGCATTGGTTGGATCCCGTATGCCAATCGTCAGGGGAGCTATGGCGGAATCTGGGTGATGACGGTGTGAGGAAGGCGGCGTATCGAGGCGGGTGACGAGCCTGCCAGAACCTCTCGAGGAGAGCGATACGCCATGACCGAGACT
>NZ_JASAUS010000231.1:0-8229 GCF_029953005.1 Bradyrhizobium sp. Mp27
TCGTTAACCACGAGGTCATCCCTAAGCCGGTTGAGTTGTCGGCCGAAGCGCTGCAAGGCTCCGAAAGCCTTGCTCACGATCCCGCGAAATCGTTGCTCACGATCGTCTGAACTCTCTGCTCACGATCCCCTGAAATCCGCGCTCACGATCCCGCGAAACGCGCACACCGCGGATGTGATGCGGCTCTCGACCCGGTCGCGTTGTTGCGCGATATCCGCGGCGCGCAGGAACGCCTCGCCGCGCTTGCGGATACCCAGCCAATCGTCAATCCTGCTGCGGCATCGCAATCGATTGATCTCTTTCTGGCAAGTCTACGAACCGCCTGGAAGGACGGAGCTATGCGACCGACGGATCGGCCAATCGTGAAAGCGAAGAGAGGCCCGCGCCGTCCCGACCCGCTCAATGATGTGCCAGGTGCCAGCGGAGGAGGCCGGGCGCTCCGAAACCCCCGCCATCTCCGCATGGCTGACCTATTTTATTTAACGCCCCGCGAACGAAGCGCACTCATGGCTCAGCCAGTTTCCTCAGAATCTTTGACGTATGCCGATAACGTTGGCATTGTTGCCCTCTTTGAGGCCACCGAGTGTTCCAAAGGCCCCCGAGCGGTGCTGAATGCGATAGACGAGTTCGGTGTTCGGCAGGCTTGCCAAACCAAACGCAAGCTCGAAACCCAAATAGAAAAGCAGCCTTGCGCTTCCCTGATGGACAAGTTGGTGTTCGCCCTCCTGTCCGATCGGATTAGATATTGCACTTAGTCCAAAGACGAACCCAGGTGAGATCCGAACGGCATCGAACAGCTTGAGGCCCTCATGCCGAAAGCTGACGCCCGCCCACAGCTCCGCAGAATGCATCACCCTGTCAGCGTACGTGACGGTATCGCAGCAGACTTTGTAATGCCCGAATCTGTCGGCGAGGCCGACTTCGGCACCCAAGAGCAACCCGCTGTTGAATTGAAAGAAGTCCCGCTGATAGGCTCCGCCCACGATGTAGTTGTCGTAGGTGAGTTCCGAAGACGGCACGCCAATGCCAAATTTAAAGGTATCTCCTAGATTTCCCGAGTTCGTCCTTCCACCAAACAGAAAAACGGACTGCTTGAGAGCGGGCTGCGTGGCTAGTTTGAACGGTGTGAGCAGATAAGCGCTGTAGTCCTCGGCAGATAATTGTTGTGCGAGCGCCGAGCCAGTGACATGCGCGCTGTCGGCCATGCTTTCCGTGGAAACAAATCCCATCGCAAGAAAGCTCAGGGCATGCAGCGTCGAACGCGCGTGAGATCCTGTTCCGTGACAATGCGCACCGCGCGCGGCGAATTTCGGAGGTTGCTGCACTGTTCGGCCGGTTAGTCTATCGAGATTACAGATGTAGACGGCCCCCCACTTGCCAGGATTGTAGCAGACTTCTGACCAGATCGCTTGCTATCAGATGTCCGGCCTGTTTGCGCGGACAAAGTCCGCTGGCCGAGATGATGTTCGCTACGCACGCTCCAAGCACATGGGCGACACTCGTGGTGCCAGTGTAATCTTCGGAAGCTCGCGCGTATCGACCGATCGGTCCTTCCATCTACTGCGTCCTGCAAGTTCGTGGGCAATCCGCCGAGCAACCTCGCTCGCGGTCCGATTTCAGATCAAGTCGGCATGGCTGCTACCGGCTGGTTGTACACGCCGCCCGATATCATCAAGCGCCAAGCGATGCGGGCACACTTGTTGGCCAACGCCACCGCAACCAACTTCGGCGGCTTTCGCTCCAGCAGTGAGGCGAGCCATGGTGTGGGCTTATGACGACCCTTGTGGATATGCCTCAGCAGCGCGGTGGCACCGACAATCAACGTCGATCGCAGTACAGAATCTCCAACCTTTGTGATGCCGCCGAGTCTTTGCCGGCCGCCAGTTGAATGATCCTTGGGTGTCAGTCCGAGCCATGCCGCAAAGTCGCGACCCGATCTGAACGTCTCGGGCGGCGGTGCCTTCATGCTGAGCATCGACGACCCAATCGGACCGATGCCGGGAATTGTCGCAATACGCCTGCAGATGTCGTCCTCGCGATGCCACTTCATCAGCTTGGCCTCGATCTTCGCCAGGCGGGCTTCAACCGCGGCATACTCGTCCGCCTGAAAGCGGAAGAGATCCCGCGCCATTTCCGGCAGGCTATCGTCTTCCAGCACACGTTTGATGAGTGCGGCTACGTTCTGCCGGCCGGCGGGGCCGACGATACCAAACTCAGCGGCATAGCTTCTGAAAGCATTGGAGAGCTGAGACTTCACGCTGACCAGGCGTTCTCGCACGGTCATCAACATGCAAGCCGCTTGCCGTTCCTTCGATTTCACCGGTACGAACCGCATGCTGGGCCGGGTGACCGCCTCGCACAGCGCCTCGGCGTCGGCCGCGTCGTTCTTGCCGCGTTTCACGTAGGCCTTCACATACTGAGGTGGGATTAGCTTTACCTCGTGTCCAAACGATTGCAGCAGGCGCCCCCAATGGTGCGAGCTGCCGCAGGACTCTATGGCGACGAGAACTGGCGGAAGCCGCTCGAAGTAGCGGATCATCTCGGCTCGCCGAAACTGGCGCCGAACGACCACTACCTCATTCTCATCAACACCGTGAAGCTGGAACACCGACTTCGAAGTATCCATGCCGATACGAACGGGAATATTCATTAGACTTTCCTCTCATCTTCCGTGACGCCGAGAGCGCCATCAAACCGTGGGGATGAGAGGCCGTCCACACCAGCACATGAGTTTCTATGCATTGCCTCCAACCCTGCTCTCACACCGCAAGATGGCGTGTATCAAAATGGCAACATGGGCGTGTCCATTTCAGTGAAAGCCCATGACTCCTTTTCGCTATTTCTCCTTCGAGTGGGCGCGTCCTGGCTGAGCGGAATCTGGCTCTTGCGCATCATCAAGCCACGTCGAGACTCGGCTTGCCGAAATGAGTTGCTTCGGCACATAGGGATTGATGGTGCCAGCGTAGACGGCAAGTCCTTCGCTGACCTTTTGCCGCGCAAACTCCTTGGCCTCCATTTCTGTGTCAAAGGTACTCGTCACGCGAGGGCTTCGCCTTCTAGGCAGAATCCCCCGTTTCTGTGCCTCAAAGGTTACGTACCAAGTCCGCGCCATCCATTTTCCAATGAGAATGCTTACCGACTTCATGCACGATTGCCCGACGCGGAGGGCATCAATAGTCAAGCGCGCGCAAACCATCGCGAGGTATCGAAGGTGCGGCGGCTACACCGCGTGTTGGCGAACCAGATTCCGATGGGGTAGTAGTCTAAAACGTCTTCATTCGAAGAGTGTTGATCGAAGTCAAACTCACGCTCGTGAGAGCTGGGATTATTTTTTCACCCAAGATTAAGGAGGCAAGTGAACGATCAGTCTGGAATGATTTCGCGCCGCAGAGCATTTTCACTGCTTGGACTAACCGCTGCGTTGACCCTTGTTGGTCTGAGCGGAATTTCGATATCATCTGTCGAGTCTCATGCGAGGCGTTGGAAGGCAATGGGCTTTGGCAAGGCCGTGCTGCCATGGAATTGGAGTGCCCATGTCCGGTCTGTCGCGCCGACTCAAGCAGCTTGACGAGGAATTGCTCGCCCTCGGCGAGGAAACGATGCTGCTCGAAGAGCTTGACGGCTTTATCGCCGGTTTGCTGGCCTGCCCGGAGCAGATCACGTCCAGCGATTGGCTTCCAGTCGTGTGGCATGAGGACAGTACGGACCAGCCGGTCTTCGAGAATCTCGACCATACTGTTCGCCGTCAGCGCATCTGAGACAAATTGAAGGATTTGCGGAGGGAGGATTTCTGGTTCATCGTAGCCACCAGGAGCGCAGATGAAGCAGAAATCCGGACTGGGCAAAGCGCCGGCAGACCAAGTGCTAAAGGACATTCGGCGCCAGACGCGCCGGCAGTATTCGGCGGAAGAGAAGATCCGTATCCGTGCTGGAAGGACTGCGGGGGGAGGAGAATATCTCCGAGCTCTGCCGGCGCGAGGGCATTGCCGCCTCGATGTATTACGACTGGTCCAAGGAGTTCCTCGAGGCCGACAAGCACAGAGTTCAGGCTCGGTACCGTTCTCTGCGCGCGCAAGAGCGTATTGCTTAAATGGATTTCCGGCCAGGAAAGCCGAGTTGTGGGTTCGATAGGGTAGAACTCCGCTCATAAGGGAAGCGGCGTGGCCGTGAGGGTCCGCGCGACGCGAGCCAGATATTTTCTTGCCTCCCCGTCCTCCGAGAGCCCCCTAAAGAACGACGCATTCCAACTGTTCTCTCCTGAGGTCAAAATGCTCGTTCTCAGTGAGCGGGCGACCTCTTTGCGGGCGCGACCGGGCGATACCGGAGCAGTGCCCCCAACCTCATCCCTCAGATACTGAGGGTAAGTTGCCCAAAGGTTATCGGCGTTACGATCGAACTGAGTCCCGAGAACATGGCGCAGATGAAATGTCACGAGCTCACTATGGTTTGCGCTCAAGCCAGGTAAGGGGGCCGCCTCAAATTGTGCTGCCTCATAGGGTGGAATAATGCGCGTCAGCCACAACGGCTCCCCCGCCAGCGTGTCAAAGTATGGATGGATGAACCTTTCATTCGGGGTTGCGCCTCGAAATGTGCGGCCTTTCTTACCCGAGTTACAGTGAGAGCAGGCTGGCACTAGATTTGCGGCCATCAGCGAAAACTCCGGAAACTCTTCTTTAGGAAGATAGTGATCCACCGTTCCGGTTACGGAGGAACCGCACATTGGACAGCTCTTCAACTGCATCCGGCGGATCATTACAATCCGTTGCGAGCTTGATTGCGACTCGTAAAGAGCCGTTTGCTGATCGCTGACGTCAGGGACGAAGGCCGTTGGGGCGATGTACCACGGATTGCCGTTATGGCTGCGATACCCCGCGTAGGCTGCTTGCCATAAAGCGTAATGGGGTGGCCACGGCTGCCGATCGCAGAGCTTCTTCAAATGAGCGTCGTCGTTTGCCGCCAACGGCGCGTCTATCTTTATCATTATGAACGGCTTCGAATGAGGCGCGCGACGTAGGAAAGCGTCTCACTGTTCATCTGGTTGCCGAACTGTTCAATAATCGCTTCGATCGAGATACCGGGGCCGAGCGAATCAAGCCAGGTTTGCAGGGTCTCCTGATATTGGTGCGATATGCTTGTGTCCGCGAAGACGAACTGGGAAATACTGTCGATACTCGCCCCAAATGTTTGAAGCCGGGGCTTGTCGATAGCAATCTTGCGATCTTCCAATGAGAAGATACGCACCCTTTGGCTGGGCACCTCGCGAACCACGTAGGCGGAATGGGTTACGATAATCGCGACGGACTGTGTCGCGGCCACAATCGTGTTCAAGATACCCATGAACTCAGAGACAAAACTCGGATGAAGATGCGTTTCCGGCTCGTCGAACAGAAACAAACACCCGCGCTCAGCTGAGCCAGCGGCCTGTGCCGCAAAACGCAGCATCGCCAATTCGCCACTGCTCAATTCACGCACCCCCGGCCCGATTCCAAAGAGCACCGGCTGCTGTTGAAGGTCGATAGCTTGCGCCAACAGTATGCGGCGCTTTTCATTTAAGTTCTTCGCATCAGCGAGCCGATAATAAAGACGATCGCCGCGCTGATGAGTAAAAAGGTCGTAGGGCTCGTTTGAGGATTTGAGAGGGAGATAAACAGATGGTGCAAACCCCAGCGAATCTAGCGCCTTGTCAAGCAAAGCCATGCGCCCAGTCCGGGCGAACATAGAGCCGCCGCTAGGCGTAAAGGCAATCTTGCCATCGTCCCGCAAGCAGTCGGTGATAGCCGACGTAAGCGCGTTCTCCTCACCCGGTGGACTCAGGATCATCGAAAAGTATTGATAGTCCACCCCTAACCACGGTGGAATGGATCGCGGATACACATCCGATGCTACCGAGGAAAAGACAAAGACACGATTGAAGGAAGCTGGTGGACTAATGCTAACCGGATGGCTCTGGGGATCGGCGTCGTGACCGGCCCGCATCGCGGCGATGAAGTTTAGCAGCAACTGCGTTTTGCCGGTCCCGTTCCTTCCGATCAGGACCGTTATTCGATTGCGGGAAAGCGTATCGGGATCAAAATCAAAATCCACGACGTAGGGATTGTCTGCCGATGGCAGATGCGCCGTCACAACGAAACTCGTTGCCGCATCCTCGACATCGACTATCGGCTGCGGTCGCAAATACTTTGCTCCGCGACGATAGGCTACATATGTGGATTCGGTCCGCAGCGCGCCGTAGGAAAACGTTTCCGATTCCAGGAGCGCGACCCTTGCGGGGTCTGTCCTTTCGAAGCGCAACACCACAGCGTCGCCCAAGTAGCGCAGTGCCGTAACCGCCCGCTCGAAACCGAGAAGACTAACGATTTCGCGGTATAGATCTAGACTTCCCAGCACTGAGCAATAGGGAAGACGGGCTTCGGCAAGAGGTGCCCAGGCTCTCTCGCCGAGCAACTCAGCGATCGCATGTTCGGTTCGGTCTTTCCCCTCGAACATGAAGCGTATGTCGAGGGACTTAGCCTCTCTGGCGGAAGTCATCACGAGCAGGATCGCGCCGAAATGATGACCGAAGTTATTCCAGTCCGTATGGACGGGCAGAATCGCTAGCGCCGGTCTATCATAAAAAGCGGCGATTGCGGCTTCCGCGTTTCGCGCCACAACGATCGGGATCGGGGCATTTGCGGGAAACTGTTCGGCCATGATTTTGTAAGGAAAGCCGCGATGTTGCAGGCGCTGTTAATTGGTAGGGGAAAGTAGATTTCTAATCAATAGCTTATGCGAACCGTTGATCCACACTGCTGTGGCAACAGGAAATGCGGATGAGCGGCGGCAGTTCATTTTCAAGCACGCCAATGGCGATAAATGACTGCTCATTCACGGTCGAAGACGCGCTGCGTGTAGAGTGCCGCGGCTCCTGAAACCTTCGAATAAGCCTTAGGGCAACCTGGACCATACAAGGCCTTGTACGGGTCGATGTGAGCCGCCTTGGCGAGACTGTAGAACCGTCTTTCATAAAATAGTCTGCCGAGAAGCCATACCGTTCGCAGGCGGAGCGATCCCTCAGCCGACAGTTCGCCATCGCCGCCGTCCTTGATGTCAATGTGAAGGAATGCACCCTCCAAATCGTCCATGTTCGGAAGAGGTGTTTCCACGAAATCGGGCAGCGTTTCTTGGTCCCACGTGTGCGCGATCTTGTTCCGATAGCCTCGAAGCTTATCCAGGGCCATCAAAACGTCGGAGTGAACCATATCGAACGCAAAGGCGAATTGGATGCGTGCAAACAGGTTCGATATCGGTCCAAAGCGTCCCAACATGCTGCTTTTCCCGCCCGGGATATTGTCGGGGAGAAACTGCTTGAACATCTTCTCCAGTTCAGTGTCGGCAAAGGCGCAGGCAATAACGGGAATGAAACGAATGTCCTCGCGCGCAAGCTGGCTCATGGCGCGCTGCAAATCCGAAACGTCGAACGGGATCGCATCAACTTCAGCCGCAAACTGCTCTTGCCGCTCCGTCTCGTAGGTGCGGAGCGCTCTCATATACGGCGCGTTTTCATCTGGTTCGGACATAGCAGTTATTTCGGGTACGGCAGTGGCTTCTGAAAGGGCGGACGCTCCCTCATGGATGACCATGAGACATTATCGCGGAGTGGTTTGGCGTGATCGTCGATTGCCCACAAGACGGTTTCGTAGAACGAGATGTCGGCCCCGGGGTGGATAGCTACACTCTCCAAAACCTCCGCTGGGTCGAAAGGAAATCGAAAGCCGAATTCGCCTTTATCTAACTTTGGGTTCGGAGTGTCATCCCGGAAAATCGCCCGCGCCTCCTTCTCAAAGTCAAAAAAGGGACGCTTCAATATCGCCACGTCATCCAAGGTTAGAGTGCGGCCCAACGCCTTTGGTTCGGCGTAACGAACCTTTCGAAGAGCGACATTACCAAAATGCGCTTCAAGTCTGCCCACCGTGGTTTGAATCGCTACCCCTTCTTTATCCCCGCAAAACACCCGCCATAACGCGTGAGATTCATGCTCTGAGGCGCACCAGCAACTGATGAAGGTCGTTCGTCGCCAGTGTCCATAGACCTTTGCTGCGTGCTCGTCTGCGGTCTCGCGATGCTCCTGCCCAATCGGTGTGAGAGCTGGCCCCGCAAATTCGGACAGTAGCTTGAGTGGATTTTCTGCCTGACAGCGGCGAGGATTCTTGCTGCGAATCAGGAGCGAAGATGACGAAGAAGAGCCGCCGG
>NZ_JASAUS010000232.1:0-8181 GCF_029953005.1 Bradyrhizobium sp. Mp27
CGTCAGGCGGCGAAAAGCCGAAGGCAATCCTGTGCGCCTCGTCAGACAAGATGTGCGGCCGCATCAATCGGGCCCAAAAGCCGCACTCTCACGAATAGGACGGGCTAGCGTCGGCAGCCCGATTATCGATCGTTGATCGCATGCTGCGCCGCAGCGGGCCTCGCGTGCTGCGTCGTTTCGCCTCATGAGCGCCTGCCGCTTGAGCGCCGTTCGCAAAACGGCCTTCCCACGACTTAACACCGCAACCTGCGGGTGCTAGACTGCGGCCTTTCTAACGGAGGAGTAATATTATGCGTTGCGTTTTAATTGCTCTCTTTGCTTTCTTCGCCCTCTGCAATTCGGCCTCGGCGTGGGGCGACATCGGACATAAAATTGTCTGCGAGATCGCCTTCAGGCTGGCGCAACCCGACACGCGAGCCGCAATCCGGAAGCTGATCAGGTCCGACAGCGAATTCGACACCTTCTCGGAATCCTGCGTTTTCCCGGATCATCCGCGCAAGCGCCCTTCGGAGCATTTCGTCAATCTGCCGCGCGATTCCAAAGGCCTCACATCGGATGAATGCCCGACCGCGCCAAAATGCGCGCTCACTGCCATCCTGAATGACTCGAAAATCATCGCGTCCAAGGACGCGAAGAAGGCGGACAGGCTGATCGCCCTCAAGTTCCTCGGACATTGGGTCGGCGACATACACCAACCTCTGCACGTTTCGTTTGAGGACGACCGCGGTGGCAATGAGATCACGGTCGTCGGAGAATGCTCGTCGAACCTGCATTCGGCCTGGGACAGCTGCCTCGTTGAGGCAGCCGTAGGCACCGACGTTTCCGACGCGGTCGATCAGCTTGTTGACGCGATCACGCAGGAAATGGAATCGAAGTGGAGAGCTTCAGAACCGCGGGAACGGGCAAATGAATCCTTCGCTATCGCCGAGAGAGCCAAGACCGGCTATTGCGTGATCCACGGCAAGTCCTGTGACAGACCGGCGGGCGACGTGACGATCAATGCCGCATATCTTCAGGCCAACAAACCAATCGTGAAGGAGCAGTTGCAGAAGGCCGGTGTGCGACTGGGCAAGCTTCTTGACACAGTGTTCGGCGATTGACGGTTTCGCATTTGGGATTGCTGACGTCTTGCGTCGAACCAGTCGCGCCACTCTCGGCAGGCCGGCGCGCCTGGGGGCAGGGTCGTCTTTTTTTGGAAGTAACATCGTCTATTTTTTTCCTTGAAGCGTGACCGGGAGGCACAGATGAGCAGGAAGGAAGCCGCTAGCGGTCCTATGCGCGTGAGCGCAATCGCGGGCACTCGCGTGGTGCTGATGGCGCTGGATATCGATCCCGGCAACCGCGAGGGGCTCAGGGGCTTCGCTTTTCAGGTCAAAGGCGGGGGACAGACCCATTGGCTCACCGGCACCAAGTATTTTGAAAGTCTCGTCCCGAGCCCTGTGAAGGGAGACAAGTACTCAACGCTTGAGCACCCGATCCAGAGCTTTCTCTGGTCCGATTACGAGGCCAGACCCGACACGAAATACGAATATACAATCGTCGCCATGTACGGCGCGCCCGGAGCGCTTGAACAAAGACACAAGGTCACCTTTGAGATAAAGACCGAAAAGGAAAACGACGGCAAGCACGGCATCTGGTTCAACCGCGGCGTAGTGGCGAGCCGGGCCTACTCGGTCGAATTCCAGAACCGGGCACTGACCGAGCAGATGTACAATCAGGTCGATGACAAGAACCGGGTAACCGAAGAAACGTCGAAATGGCTGTCGCGGGGACTTGAGGAAGCGTGCGTCGGCTATATCAACGGCGTTCCGCCCGGAGAAAAGCTACGCGTCGTCGCTTACGAGTTCACATACATTCCTCTGTTGAATGCTCTCAAGGTGGCCATCGGCCGCGGCGTCGACGTCAAAATCATCTACCACAAGACCAGCGCGAATGACGGCGCGATCGATGAAACCGGCCTGCCGCGTTCGAGGTTGATAGAGCGGACCCGGCCGCAGACACCGCACAACAAGTTCATGGTCTGGCTGGACGCAGACGAGCGGCCAAAAGCAGTGTGGACAGGATCGGTGAACTTCACCCCCTCCGGCTTCCTCGGTCAGACCAACGTCGGACATGTCGTAACGGACAGCAGCAAGGAACCTTCCGCGATTCCCAACAAGTACTTTGCCTATTGGAAAGTCCTGTCGAAAAACCCGACAACGAAACCGGCGCGCGAGGCGGTCATTGGTTTCACTCCAAATCCGCCCAATGTCGTTCCGGCCGAGCCGGTCACAGCCGTCTTCTCTCCGCGCATCGCTGACAACCTTCTCGACTGGTACGGAAAGCGGATCGAGGACGCGCGAACATCCTCGATGTTCACCGCCGCCTTCACTGTCGATCCGATCCTTCTTCGCTCGCTCGGCAAACAGCAGGATTCCATGCGTTTCGTGCTGCTCGAGAAGCCCGCCACCGCGGCTGCGCGCAAAGCCGAGCGGGACAGCCACGGCCGCCTCATCATGTCGAACGGGTCGGTGCTCGGAAAAGTCACGGAGACTTCATTCGAGAAAAAGGAAGGCGAAGGCGGCACGAAACTCGTTCCGATCCCGAATTTTCCCCTTGAAAAGTGGTTCGTCGATGAGGAGCTGGCGCGCAAGGACGGCAAAGGTTTTGTGTTTTTCGTTCATACGAAATTTCTCCTGATCGACCCGTTGTCGAACGATCCTCTCGTCTGCACGGGTTCGGCCAATTTCTCGGGCGCATCGCTCACGGCAAACGACGAAAACATGCTCATGATCCGGGGCAACACCCGCGTCGCCGATATCTACCTGACGGAATTCGATCGCATCTTCCGCCACTTCTTTTTTCGGATGTCGGCTAACCGGGCGGCAGTGAGCGGCGAGGACGAGGAAGAGGCCAAGAGAAAGGCGGCCATCCTTGACACGGGCGCGGAGTGGCTTGTGCCCGTTTTTCAGGATGGGAATTTCAAAAGCACGCGCAGGACCATGTTTTTCGCCGACCGCGGCCTCACGTGGGCGCCGCAGGCAGCACAAGATCCTGACGTATTCGTCAACGAAGTGCAGCGGGCCAAGGACAAACGCGCAAAAGCCAGGGCCGCCAGGGATGCCAAGAAGGCCGCTGAAGGAAAGAGCGCCCCCAAGAAATCGAAGAAGGCGGCAAAGGCTGTGAAGAAAAAGGCCACAAAAAAGAAATCCAAAACGAGGACCGCGAAGAAGAAGAAAGCCGCAAAAAGGAAGAAAGCGGATGGCAAGCGCTCCGCGAAGAAGTGAGGTTAACGGCGAACACAAGATAGCCACAGGGCACGTCATGAGAACCCTCTGGTTCGCCACCCTGTCCGCGATCGGTCACGCAATGGAAGCGGTAAAGGATTATTCAGTACTGGGTGTAGCGCCGGGGGGGCTGACGGCCGGCGGCGGCGTATTCTTCGCATCCACGTTACGATCGTAACTTATGGCGAGCGCAATGCGATCGAGCAACGACAGCACCGCGTCGGTAGCGAAACCGGCCACGAGCGACAACAGCAACGGCGAGGCCGCCAAGCCCGCGGCCGGCGTGCCTGTCACGTTCACGTAGCCGATGATCAAGCCGAGGATAACTCCCAGAAAAACACGCAGAATATATCCGGTTACAACCGGCAGATTTCCCATCTTTTCGGGCGACGTTACTATGTCGCGGATGGCAAACGTCAAAGCGCCAAGCATTCCGAAGAGAATGGGAAGCATGTACGAATTCGCCAGAACATTGAAATGATCCAGCACGGCGCGAACCGTTTGAATTCGCTCGCTGGGATCATCGTCTGTTGAGACGGCCCCCGGAGGTAGGTTGACCGACCGTTTGGGACAGTCCTTTAAGCTCAGCGTTGAGGGCATGAAGGCACCTGGCAGCGCGCCTATACTGGCAAGCCTCTTTCCGGCATCGCAGACGGCCGCAAAATATCGGTTGGCTTCGTCGCGGTAGTCGCTCGCGGCATTAACTAACGCCTGCCGAGCCTCGTTTATGCTGCCAACACTTGCGTCGGGGAGGGAAACGCCGGAGTCAAAGCGGATCGTCCGGATTTCGGCCTCGCGCCGGGTTACCTCCAACTTCGTAATCGATGTTTCGAGTGTGGTGATTTGCAGCGTGACGTGCTGAAAGCTGCTATCGGCCGAGCCGATGGCGATGGCTTGCCAGAGAAGACGCCCGAAAAGAGCAAAAAGCACTAACGCGAGCACGCGCGCAAAAACATCGAGCAAACCGGCAAAGTCTAGACGAAGGTTGCTTATCGTCACCATGTGATCGCGAACCCAAAGTCGGCCAAGGGCAGGAACTTCGTTGTGCCGTTTGAACCACGCTCGCCGGGTGCATCTGACGATGCTTGGGATCCCGTTGCGCCGGGTGATCCGTTTGATGCCGTCTGCCTGCACCATGGGAGAGCCTCTTGCCCGACACGTCCACCCGAGCCGCCGATGCCCGGCCTTCCGGGTTCGCCCCCTAGACCGGGATTGCCGGCATCCGCGAGAAGCAACGCATTTTCTTGAACTTTTGCCGGATCGGATAGGACGGCGATCAGAACGCCGCCGTTGCCCGCATTTCCGCCCTGCCCGCCCGGTCCCGCAGCGCCGCCATTTCCACCCGGTTTGGCCATTCCCAGGCCCCCGTCTGCAGTCGAACGCCGACTGGCTGTTGCCGTTGATCAACCGCTGGCCGAGCTGCGCCAGTTTGCCGCCGATCTGCGCCTCGACCTGATAGCTCAGCAGCGTACCGCCTTCCCTTTCGGCCAGGTCGACCGCAGGCAGCACCGAAATACCCGCCAATGAATTCCCGTTCCTACGGGAGCGGCAATAGCGCGCCTGACTCGACCAGATTGCCGAACAGCGGATGACTGGCGAAGGCCCTGCGCCTATCAAGCAGAAGATTGTACAGACGCTGCTGTTCGGCGGTGCGCGCGGCGGCCGGGGCTGCATCCCCGAGCAGCCCGGCGATACGTTCCTTGTAAGCCTTCACCCGGTCGCGCACCACCTCGACCGGATCGGGCGCCTTCAACGTGTCGCGAAACTGCGCTGCGACCGATCCAGCCGGCGGAGCCGCTGCATCGATGGCGGCGATCACAGCGCGCGTCAATGCGTCCGGGTGCGCTTCGCCCGGGGTCACGATGAATGACGCCGGCACGAACTGCAGCAGCTTTGCGCGCTCTGCGGAGAGAATCGGCGTTTCAAGATCGGCGGCGGCGGCCGCTGCCGCAAACGCCTTCGTGACGACGTTTTCATTGACGAGCTTGGTGATCCACGCCGTATCCACGAAGGCTTGTTCGGGTGTGAACCAGGCAAAGTTGGTGTCACCGGCCACCGTGCCGAGTGCCTGTGTCGTTATCTTCACGCCCGAATTCTCGATCAGCGCCTTGTAGTCGGCCGGCTTGATGCGGGCTAAAGTTTTGAAGTCCTCTGCGTCAATTCCGCATGCCGCAAGGACTTTGGACTGAAGGAAGAAACTGTTGGGAATCTGTATCGGTGCGGACGGGCCGTCCATCGGGGTGCCTGTGAGAGGGTGCATACGGGAGAACTGGCCGGCCCCGGCGCTTATCAAATTGATCTCGGTCGTCTCGAACAGCGGCCGTAACGTGAGCCGCGCGTTCGCGACGGTGAGCTTCACGTCAGCTTGCTTGACGACCTGTTGCTCAAATCGCTGCTGAATCGCGAGATTGATCGCGATCTGGACCGATCTCTCAAAGTCCTGCGCTTGGGTGAGGTCCTGGAAATGACTGTCACTACGGACCGGCCAGCGCTGATCGGGCGCTCCCGTCTCCGACAGATAAGCGATTGGCGACGGTTGCCCGTGCCAGTTGTTCCACGGGAATAGCAACTCCTTCATCACCGGAACGCCGTTGGCATGGCAGGCGAGACAGGTGCCGGAGCGTTGCGATGGAGTTATTGCATCGATATTGCGTGAAGTTGCTTCCGCAACCCAGACCCGATCCCGAACCGTAGGGGCGCTGGGGCTGTCCTTCGGTAGCTCGATCTCCCGAAGCTTGTAATAATTGTAGGTTCCGTTGACGTCGTCCCAGGCAAGCACTTCGACATCAGGGCTATCTGGAACGGCGTCCGAACTGAAGAAGAATGACAGGAACAGTTTCGAGCCGAGCGCAATCCCATTGTTTCGGCCAACAAAATCGACGACGGAGCGCCGGGAGGCCGGCCGCTTCGTCGATTGGATTTCCTCGTCGACCACGAAGACACGCCGTTTCGCGCCTTGCGCGCCAAGAATCTGCGTCTCGATCTCGGTCAGCTTCCGGACGCTCGGACGCCGCGATAGCACGAGGCGGAAGAAAGGATCCTGGAATTTCGGCTTGTCGGCATCGGTCAGCTTGCGCGGTGCGCTGCCCTCGCACGCGAGCGGCTGACAGACAATATCGGAAGACTGCGCTGACACGCCAGCCGGCATCAAGACTGAAAGGGCGGCGGCAGTGGCTGCGATCTGAACAACTCGTTGCATGGCGTGCGCCTCTCGCTGCTAGAAATCAAACTTCCGGACCACGGCTGCCTTCATGACCGGCTTGCGCCCATCCGGGCAGCGCGGCATCAGGCGCATGAATCACGCTGGCTCCGACAATAAGAAGCTTGGAAAGCTGGGCACCGGTCTGGATCCTGTTGCCGTCGACGCGCAAATTGTCTCGAAGATTGAACACTCCCCGCCGGCCATTGCGCGAGACGACCCAGATGCCTTGGTTCGTCGCCGGATCGTTGATGTCGATCGCCTGCCCGTCCAGCGTCCATTGCGCATTGGGCTCGAGTTTGCTGATGCGGATGCCGGCCGGGTCGTCCAGCGAAAAGGAACTATTGCCACGGGCCAGATTCTGCGCAGCGCTGCACACCGCCGGGTCCGAGTTTCGCCCCGGTCCACAGGCGCCGCCGACGGACCCGCATACCTCGCCTGTCGCGACGTTGAGGTTGGGCACCCCGCATGCGCCGAGCAGGTTGAACAACGCCGACATCGTGTTGAACTGCTGTGTCAGGCAAAGAATTCCGCGTTTGCCATTGTTCCAGGGGTTTTTCGCAAGGTGCGCGAGAAATGCGCCTCCACGTGCGGATGCGCTTGCTGTCTGCGGGTTGAAGCCCGGCCCGAACAGGTCTGCATCGGTCGGATCCGCGCCCGGCACCAGATTTGCAATCTCGGCCTTTAATGGCGCCACTCCCGCTTCGGCGAGAGCCTGGAGATACTCGCTGAACTCGGTCGTGAAAGTTACCCTCCGAAGAACGCCGTTCTGCCTTTCGGCCTGCCACTCGACATATTCGTCCTGAAACCGCATGCGGTCATTGTCGATCTGTCGCTCAGTCGCCGGAGCCGTCACCGGGAATGCGCTCCACCACACGGTCGCGGTTTGCGCCTGAGTGCCTGGTGCAAGTTCATTGAACGCTTCGCGCAGCGTGTAGCCGGATGCTGCGACATTGTGGAAGCGCCGGTCGAAAAACCCGACTTTCTCACGGTAATTCTGAAGCGCACCAGCCGCCGAAAGTGCGTTTGTCCCGGTAGGATCCGAATAAGGAAACATGGCGTTCTCCCGAGAGCCGAGGGAACCTCTTCAGAGATAGCTGCAAATGTATTTTCATATTTCAAATTGAGTACATCATAGTTCGAAGGTGACGCACCATGCAATCAAAAGATGTACGGATTAAACGGTCGCGAAATCGGGCGCCGCTGTGACAGATTGACCCAACGGCCATTTCTCAGCAACGTGGCTGGATCCATTATTCTTCGAGATGAACTGCCCTGGATGAAAAAGATCGGTTTCCTCTCCTTCGGCACTGGACGCCATCGCCGCAGTCGCAGACCCGCTCCGCCGCCGACACCCTGCTGCAATCCATTGACCTTGCCGTCGCTGCGGAACAGCTCGGCGCCGATGGCGCGTATTTTCGCGTCCATCACTTTGCCCGCCAGCTCGCGTCGCCCTTCCCGCTGCTGGCGGCCGTCGGCGCCAGGACCAGCCGCATCGAGATCGGTACCGCCGTCATCGAGGGGCTAATGTGAGCGCGACGGGCGGTGCGCCGGGACAAGCACGAGCAGACCCGCTCGGCCTCATTCTGCTCTGGAGAACGTGATGACATACATAAAAAGAGAGGCCGCCTGCGTTGCCACAAGCGGCCCAAGTCTAGGGAGGAAACGCCCAAGGAGGGCAGCGATAGCGGGAGCGCTACCGCATACCCTAGCTAA
>NZ_JASAUS010000233.1:0-8174 GCF_029953005.1 Bradyrhizobium sp. Mp27
CGTTACGCACCGCGCTCTTCACATCGAGATGCACACCTGTTGAACGCCATCATGCGGCGGCTGTAGAGACGACCGCGGAAAGAACCATGAACCCGGCAGTGGATCACTTTTGTCTATCGGGGTTGACATCGTGCCCGCGATTAAAGAACGGGCGACTATTCCGTTTCCAACGGTGCAAAAATTCCTCGTCTGGCATACCGCTACTTTCTTCAGTTGCAGCGGTTGTCGCCAAGCTCGACCAAGGTTCCGGTGCCGCCTTCCTGCTGATGCCAGCGCCAAGTCTTTGACGCAGGAACGCCGGACGAAGCGTAGGTTACGAGCACCGCCGAGTAGCAGGGCGGCAGGTCTTCCAGCTTGATCTTCCGCAGCGCTTCGCTCGGCGCGAGATTCTTCTGGGCGACGAGCGCCAGGAAACCCGCCTCGTCGATGGTGCGCTGGAACGCCCCGGTGTTGTGAACGGTCACCTCGCTGCCGCTACGCAACTTCAAAGGCCAGCCCTTCTCATAGCCGTGGGTGTGGCCATAGACGAAGATGTTTAGCCGGGCGTCGGTGCGCAGATGGCCCTCGACATGCGTCCCGATGACGTGGGGACGCTCCACCAGCGTGGACTCCAGCAACGCGCCCGCGGTAGCGATGGCGCATTTCCGTGGCGCCTCGCGGCGCGCGAGGTGCTCGCACAGTGCGCGCACCTCGTCGTCGGTGAGCCTTTTGTCGTCGCGCACCAGCGCGGCGAGCTCCGTCCGCAGTGCCTCAGACACCGCATCCCGACCTTCGATCTCCGCACGCAGCGGGTCGTCCTTGGCCAGTGCCTCGAGAAACAACCCGTACCCGATCTCCTCACGCGCAAGCTTGATATCCCAGCGGTCGGCGGCGTTCTCGTCGGGGGTGCCGAGCGACGCATCCTTCTGAGCCAGTGACGTCTCGAACAGGTTGAATGCGATGAAACGCGCAACGTCGGCGACGGTGCGGACATAGCCGCGATCGGCGATACGGTATTTGACGCCGACGGTTTCCGGCGCGACGTTGTCGATGATTTCGTACTCCTCCTCCTGCGAATTGAACACCTGCTGCACGAAGCGCTCGCCCCACGGCCGCTCGAGATAAGTGGTGCCGCGCTGGTCGCGCGTGATGGCTGGCCAGCGGTCGTAGCGGTTGACGTCGTTGCCGACCTGATGGCCGTGCTCGGCGACGATGCGCCCGTCGGACGACATCCAGAGTCCGCGCGTCACCAGCGCGACGCGGCCGGCCGGCTGGTCGAGCGGCGCCGCCAGCAGGCTCCACACCTGCGGCAGCAGAAGCGCGGCGTCGTGATTGCCGGGGATGACGTAGAGGCGGTTGTCGCCGCGCTTGGCAAAGTCGCGCAGCAGTGCGAGGTCGCCCTGATGTGCGTCGATCACCGTGCGGGCGATCGAAACTATCTGCGGCACGGTGCAGCCGAGATCGGCGCCGCCGGAAGCGTCGCAGGCGATCCCAGACGGCGGCTGCCACAGCTCGAGGAAGTCGCCAACGATGACGAGATCGACGCGATCATTGCCGCGCCGCCCCATCTCGTTGAGGAAGCCCTTGAGCGCGTCTGGCCAGCGGAAATCTTCCTTTGGCGACCAGCGCCCATCAGGACGCTTACCCAGGCCGAAATGCAGGTCGCTGATGAAGACGATCATCCGCGGCTCTGCCGACGCCGGCGGCATCACGAACGGCGCGGCCGGCACCTGGGGCATTGCGCCACCCTGCGGCTGGGCGATCGCGTCAGGTGCGGAGAGCGTGACAGCCGCGCCGGCCATCAGCACGAGCAAGAGGGGCGCCACGCGCCGCATCGGCGTGACAAGGGCGGACATGATCATGGTGCACACAGCCTCAAATACGGGTTACCGAGCAGGATGAACTCAAGGGCCATTTCCTCGAGCCGGGCGTTGGGCTTTTTCTTCTTGAAGAATTCTTTGGTCTCACCGGTCGCCTGCGCGAACATCTCCGCCAGCGTCGGCGTCCGCCGGTTCTCCCGATGTTGGCGGACGACTTTGGCAAACTCGAACGCCATCCGCGCACCGTAGTCGATCCGCACGTTGAAGGGTGAGACGATCATCGCGTCGACGCCGCTATCGTTGAGCCCGTTGAGAATATCCATACCGCTGCTCGGATTTGCCGTAACGCAGGCGGCCAGTACGGCAACGCTACCGGGCGGATAGGCGTGGCGAAGACCTTGGTGGAGAACGCGTCCGTTGACGTCGTCAAAGTAGACGCCGAACCCGTCGTGATGGGCGAGCAGCACCAGCCCTTCGGAGGGGATAGGGGTCGCTGGCACTGATGCCGGCAGCGCGGGCGTCATCTTGAAGTAGGTCTTAAGGTCGGCGGCGTTCCGGATCCAGGTCTCGCCGGTTGCTGGCTTTGCCGCAGCCAGCGCGTCGAATTCGCCCATGAGATTGACATCGAGAGCTTTAGTTTCGTTGGACAGGCCGAACGACCAATGTCCGATGCAGCTCGGCGCTTCGTAGCGCTCCGTCTGGAGCGGTTGCACGACGGTGATCGGCTTGGCGAGACCTCCGGTGTTGCCCGCCGCGGCGATCAAATTGAGCGGCACGTAGATCTTGCGGTTGTTCTCGTCGACCGCCCGTACCACTACCACCGGTGTGGTCTGGGCCTCCGCGAGCTTCTTCAGCGCGTCACGTGCGGCTTCCGCCTTGGGCCGGGAAGCCAAGTCCGCGCCGAAGATCCAGTCGGCGAGTTCGTCCGCGGCCCCGGCATAGGGCCCGGGCGAGCCCTTATCCGCGTCCTTCCACGCCGCGGCGATCTTTGCCGGCAGGCCGGTCGGCTTGCTGACATACTCGCTCAACCAGCGCGATGTAGTCTGCCAGCTGAAGACGCCCTGCTCGATCGCCGGCTTGCCCGGCTCCGGCGGCCGGTATTGGCCCTTGTCGATGAAGAACGCGACGGTCTTCTGCTGGCCCTGCGCGATGATCTGGAACAGATGCAGCGCTGCCTGGATCGGCTGCTGCGAATCGGCCGCGCCGATTGAGAAGACCGGGTTCATCAATGTTGCAAAGCCGCCTTTCAGCGCCTCGGGATTGGTACGTGTGCAATCGGGCTGCGTCGTGCCGTCGCCCACGGGGACCGTTTGCAGCAGGTGATCGATCGGGTTGTCGCGGAAGTCCCAGATGGTGAAGGCGATGACCGCACAGCCAGGTGCGACATTTTCGGCAACTTTGACCGTGAAAGTTACCTGCCCCGCCCTCACCTCGGCAGCAAACTCGGGCAAATTAATCGCGCCAACCTTGAAGCGTCCGACGAGTCGGTTCTCCTCGACGACCGCAGTACCCTCCTGAGGGCGCACGAGCTTCTTGCGGTCTACCCGCAGCGCCTTAACCGGGTCATCTTCGAGGGTCAGCAGCGGCGTCACCACAACCGGACGGATCTTTAGCTCGATCGGCTCTTGCGGTGCCTTTTCGAGGGCGTTCTTGACGCGCGGATCGACCGCAGTGCCAGCAGCGTTGGTTTCCCCGATCTGCCGGTAGTTGTAGGCGGAGAGATCGAGCACGAGCGTGTACGAGGCCTGCGACCGAGTGCTGAGCTTCGCATCGGGCTCGCCCTCGCGCGTAAAGTAGGTGTTCCAGAACACACCCTGCAGCGCTTTCGCCACGATTGCCGAGCTGCTGCCTCCATCGTCTATTAGGACCGGCCTAGCTCGTGCACGGCTGGTCGAACCGCTGGCGGTGGCCAGAACCGTCGTCATCGCGTCGCGGGAGACGTCCCAGAACTGACTCGGATCGAATGGCGCTATGCCTCCGTCGCGCCACTGGGAGAATGCGACCTGCGATACGTCCCGATCGCCCGCTTTGTCGAACCTCACGGTTCCGAGGGCGGTCGGAAAGGATTGCTGCCGCAGCACGGGCTCGAACCTGTCGAGCTCGGTCGAGCCGGCCTTGTCGATCGCCTGCGACAGCACCTGCACGGCTGCGTAGGCATAGAGCGTGTAGCCCTCCGTTCCAGAGCCGCGCTGACGCAGCAGAGCGATCGCTTCCGCCGCCGCTGGCAACGATTGCGCATCTGGCAACGTCGTGCTCAAGACGCCTTCGGTGGCGCGCCCGGCGATCTCTAGGAATTCAGGACGTCTGATCGCGTTTCCCGAGACGAACGTCGTATCAAGTCCAATCTCCTTGGCACGCTTGACCAGGCTGGCGGCGTTGGCGGGCGTGGTGGCGAGATAGACTGCTGTCGGCTTGGCGGCGCGCAGTTGGTCAACGGTCGGCCTGACGTCGACGACGTTGCCGGTGAGCGAAGTCTCGAATGTTAGCGAGGCGCTACGGTCCTTAAGTGCTTGCTTAAATCCGCCAGCGAGGTCAGCTCCATAGGAAGACTGATCGTAGACCAAGGCGATGTCGCCCCCCGTGTACCGCCTTGCCAGATAGGTACCCGCGGCGAACCCCTGACTCTGGATGCTCCCAGCCATCATAAAAATGTTGCGCCAACCATTCTTCGTAGCGGCTTCGATCAGGCGTTGGTCCACTGGCGCCGGCGTTACCATGGCCACGCGCGCCGCGGCGTAAACCGGCGCCGCCGCGAAGGACGCTGGCGCACACACATGGCCGATCACCGCGACGACCTTGTCGAGCTGCGTGAGCCGGCGCGCCGCTTCGACGGCCCGCGCCGGCTCGCAACCATCGTCAGCCGTCTTCAGGGCCAGTTTCCGGCCCAGTACGCCGCCCTTTTCGTTGATCTCGTCGATCGCGACCTCGGTCCCCCGGCGCACCTGATCGCCGAGCGACGCGAGCGGTCCGCTCAACGGCGCCGCCAATCCGAGATTAATCGTTTGCGAGAGAACCGGTGTCGCGTGGCACAGAGTCGCAAGCAGCAACCAGCATCGAACCAATTGGCCACGCCACATGGCGTCCTCCATTCGTCCACAACCGATAGTAAATACTATCGAAAATAGCACGCATGCCAAGTCGTTTGTTTCGTTTCGTCGCGAAATCGCAGCGTTGCAGCGCGATTTGGGATTGAACGAAGCCGCTGTCGCGGCATTTGAGGAGAGGTGGTAACGGCCGTCTCCTGTCTGAGAGGATTGAGGGTTTCAGAGCCCAACCCTTCAGACAGGAGGTTTTCCGATGGCCCAGCTGAGCCCTATGCGCCGACGCATGATCGAGGATATGACTGTCCGCAAAGTCCCGTCGATCTCGAACGTGAAGAAGGCCTCCGCGAAGATCAAACGCAATGCTTTCTCCGGATCGCCGTCTACGAGTGCCGGCCGGTTGTGGAAGCTTCGGTACGTCCATTTGCCGGCAATTCCCGATGCATTTGCCGCCGCCGGCGAGGCGGCTTCGGCAAGTGTCGGTGCCCCGATCAGAAGTCCTGCCGCGCTCAGCAACCATCTACGGCGATCCATCGAGCATTCCTCCTGTTGACAGAAGCCGATCCAATCCGGGTGTCAGGGCATCTCCACATTTCCGATACGCAGAGACGCGCCTTCTCCGTTGCCGCGCACGGGAACGAGGCGAACGATGAACGTGATGGGTTTTCCAGCGCGTACATCGGCCGCGAGCTCTTGCGGAATCGCCAGCCGGAATCGCTGAGCGGCAGACTGATCGTCCGCAGCGTATTCGCGGTCCGGAGTGATGCCGAAGCGCCGACCTCGTGGTTCTGGCCGCCTTCAACCCGTCCATCGACGACAATCTCGACTGGCGTCCCGTCGGCAGAAGGATGGTAGCGAGTGACACTGACGATAGTCTGGAGCCGAGTATTCGGGGCCGCCCTCGCGGAGATAGCCCGCCTCGCCGTGATGATTGCCGGTTTGTCGACCGTTGCGAGCAGCGGTGAGTTGTTGGCCGAGAGACTTCAGGTGGCGCACGAGGCCGGCACTTTATGCAGCCAAGGCATCAAGCGGGTCACGGTCGACACACCGTGCAGCCGAAGGTCATCAGCTTCCCAACGAACGCCAAGCTTTTGCATGCTGCGATCCGGGGGCTGAATCGTCCGGTGAGGAAGCACGGGGTCAGGCTGCGGCAATCCTGCCAAAAAAGCCGCGATGAGGGCGCGCCGTTACGCTCCTTCGAAGCCTTTATCCGCGGTAAGCGCCGGGAAAGACCATGTCCTGGTCGACGAGGACGTTGAACACATAGCCGGGGCGAATCTCCAGCGTGGGCTGGACGTTCAGGTTCTTGCTGATCGTCTGTTCAGCGACGCGGCCAAATGTCTCCGCGAAGCTGTTTCGTGCAGCGTCGGACGGTGTCTGCCGATACCCATACGGTAAACTCGCCGGCACCGACATATCGATGCCAGCGCCGATCGCGGCAATCAGGATCGCCGAGCCGAACACCTGGAAATAATGGTTGTCGACTTGATCGTTGAAGCCGCCATAGCCTTCCGCGTCCGTGCCCGCCAGGCCTCCGATCTGCAAGGTCGCGCCGTTCGGGAAGATGATGTCGGTCCAGACCACGAGGACGCGGCTTTGCCCAAATGCAATCTTGGAATCGTACCGTCCCAGGAGCTTGGCGCCCTGCGGGATCAACAGCTGATGGCCGGTCGCGCTGTCGTAGACGTTCTGGCTGACCTGGGCGGTGATGCGACCGGGAAGATCGGAATTGATGCCGGTGATCAGCGTCGCTGGAATGACCGAGCCACGTTTCAATTCGTAGGCGGATGTGGGCGCGACGACCTTGTTCGGGAGGTAGCCGAGTTTCTTGAGGTCCGCGTTGAAGAAATCCTCCTTCGCCGTTTGTCCGTTCGGATCGATGTACTGCGTACTGAGGCCGCCGCGAAGCGCCGCCGCATAAAGGTCGGACGCACCGCGTGCAAGGCCGGCTGTCGTCGTCTTCGCCGCATTGCTCACGGGTGCGCTCGATGTTTGCAGCTTGCTCATATTGATGGCGAGCGGTGAGTCATAGGCGGCATCGTTCGCCTGCACGCGGGCCATGCGCTGGCGTTGCCGCTCGCGCAGATATTGCTCGTGCGCCTCCCGGTCGAGACGCGCTCGCCACAGCTCTTCCGGCTCGAGTTGTGAGCCGGACCGCGATTCGGTCTGTGGGCGGCCAGAAAAGGGATTGTTCGGCGGCTTTGGTACTTCGGGCAGCGGCGGCATCGGTTGGAATGTCTGTGCCTCCTGTTGGTCGCCGATGATGCCGTTGGAGACCCCTTTCTTCAGTTGATCGGCATAGGTCGACGCCGGGTTGGAAGAGGCGGTGTCGACGCCGGTGGCGCGACGGAAGTACAGACCGCGCGAGGTCAGGCCGTAGAAGATGACGGCGAAGAACACTATAATCAGCACGATGGCGAGGATGATTGGCAGCCGGTTCAGGCGACGGATTCCTCCGCCCTCCTCTGCCGCCGGACTGCCGCCGAGCTTCAGGGATTGCACCATGATAGCCCTCCCTACCCGCGCTGCATGACCGAGAGCGGACTGGCCGGCGATGCCCCGGAGGCCGTCGCCGCATAGGCGCGGCCGAGCTCGATGCTGCCGGTCGACAAGCGCGCCAACACCTGACCGTTGTAGGACTCGACCACATAGGCGAGTGGTATGGTCTTTTCGCCGCCGGTCTTTTGATCGGTCGCGACCGCGTATCCCCAATTCTTGAGCGACGTCTCCAGTGCCTGGCCGAAGGGCGTGCCGTCGGGCTTCAGGATGATCGTTCCAGAGCCGGGCCCGACCTGCTCGGCGAGTTTCGTCACCAGGTCGCCGGCGATCGCCGAGGCTGCGGGACCTGACAGATCTGATGGCGCCGAGCTCGCCACCAGGGCGCCGCTGCCGAATGACGCGCAGCCGGCGAGCGGCAGGCCAAGCATGGAGAGGAGGACGAGCCGAGGTATCGACAAGACGCGGCGCATGATCAGCCTCCCCTCCGAATCGTCACCTTGTCCTGGTTCCAAAAGCCGACGCCGGAGACCAGAATGGCGGTGTCGATCTGATAATCGACCACCATCATGTCGCCCTTGAGCCGGTAGTTGACGATGCGGTTCTGGCCGCCCGACACCACGAACAGGACCGGTGCATCCTGGCCAGAGAGCGACGACGGAAACTGGATATAGGTCTTCACGCCATCGCTGTAGACGCGGGTCGGCCGCCAGGAGGCGCTGCCGCTCACGCTGTAGGCGAAGCTCAACTGCTCGGCGGGCACGCCAGCGCCCGGAATCACCTCAGCGCCAAGACGCGTGTTGACGTCCGCGAGCCGGCTGCCGACAGCCTCCGGATA
>NZ_JASAUS010000234.1:0-8070 GCF_029953005.1 Bradyrhizobium sp. Mp27
CATAAACGTCCTGCCTGACCGGCTACTGCTGTTCAGCGGCGCTGACGGCGATCATCAGGTGGGGGAGTTTCAAGTGACCATACCCGGGGGATTTTGACCGACCCACGGGGCTGTAGAAGTAAACCCGATCGGTCCGACGCGACAGCCGGCCCGCGAATCGGCCGAAGCCGAACACGCCCGCAAGACCTACAGCAAGCGAAGGGCTGGCGTTGATGACGCAACCAAAAGGAATTTTCACCATCTGCGGGTGATTTCCGAGAGGGTCTTTCCTTTCTTCTTGGCGGGTCGACAGATTTCTTCCGCTCTCACAGGGAAGTCGCGGGTGCGCAAAACACTTGGCGAGAAAAGTAGTCGCTGCGAAGGATGTGCTGGAGGCCAATCTTCATTGTCGCGGTTCCGCCACCCTCGATCCACATCCTTATTTCGAAGTGGCCATTCCACCGATGGGCTTGTGGAGATATGGAACAAGAACTCCTATGGGCGACTTCGACCTATGTCATTCTCGCGCACGTGCCTCGCGATGGTGTGTTCTCAACGGCGCTGGTGCGCGGATCCACCAAGCCCATACGCAACTCACTTTTTGCCCTTTGTCCTTCTTGGACAGCGACGAAGAGCGGATTGACGCTGAAGAATTGTAGCAACCAGACTGCTGATCGCGTGGGATACTCGATCAACTCGAGCGCTGGGGATCGCTATAACTTTGCAATAGGCGGCGAGTTGGTTGAAGTTCAAAGCTTTGTCAGTTCGCAGCTAAAAATCGAACTGAGTTCAAATGAGTCGCGTTTCGGAGCAACCGGTCGACCGCATCACAATTCCCCTCCTGCAGCGGTGGAAGCAGGACGGCCGGCGTCTAGTCATGACGACTGCCTACGACGCGGTTGCGGCGCCTATCCCGGATCCTTCCATCGATATCAGTCTCGTCGGTGACAGCGGGGGTAACGTCTGCCTTGGATTCGAAAACACGCCTCCAGTAAGTGTTGCGATGATGAACCATCACCTCGAAGCCGCCGTACGCAGCAAACCGCGTGCCTTGCTCGTCGCCGATATGTCCTTTCTTAGCTTCCACGTCAGCGTTGAGGAGACCATACGAAATGCTGGCGGATTTCTGCAGCGAGGAGCAGCTGCGGCGAGACTCGAGGGCGGTGGCAAAAGAATCGAGATGGTGCGTGCCATTGTCGATTGCGAGATTCCCGTGATGGGTCATCTCGGTCTTATTCCGCAGAGCGTTAATGTCATGGGCGGCTTCAAAGTGCAGGGCCGCAAAGTGGATGAAGCGCTGCGTTTGCTCGATGATGCTCATCGTCTGCAGGAGGCCAGCTGTTTCGCTTTGGTATTGGAGGGCACTCCGGCTGAGCTTACTGCTCGAGTAAGCGATTCCTTGACAATACCGACGATCGGAATCGGCTCGGGCCCAGACTGTTCAGAGCAGGTGCTCTGTTTCATGACGTGCTGGGCCAAACCGAAGGTCATCGCCCCAAATTCGTTCCCGCCTATACGGAAGGCTTTCAGCAGTTCCATGATGCGCTTTCGCGCGGGGCAGCGGATGTCCGCCGTGGCGCGTTCCCCGGCCCGCAAGAGTCCTATCGGCTTCCCGAAGGCGTTGGGGAGGCAATTGCCAACTGGGCGCCATCCACCTCAAATTATCACGAGCGTCGCTGAACTTCGCCGCACTCTCGCAAAATCCCGCAGTGCCAATCAAAGGGCCGGATTGTGCCGACGGTGGGCTATCTCCACGATGGCCACCTGGCGCTGATCGCAGCGAGCCAAGCAAAATGCGATGTGACCGTGGTCAGCATCTTCGTTAACCCCACTCAGTTCGGAGCAAATGAAGATCTCAGCACCTATCTGCGCGACTTCTTGCGCGATGAAGAACTGTGCCGGGATCTGGTGTTGCGATCCTCTTCGCGCCCGATGCACAGGAAGTCTATCCGAGCAATTTCGAAACCTTTGTTGGACCTGACGACCTCGCGAAACCTCTATGCGGCGCTTTCAGGCCCGGACATTTTCGCGGTGTGGCGACTGTCGTCTGCAAGTTGTTCAACATGGTGCAGCCCCACGTCGCTTTTTTGGCCAGAAGGATGTTCAGCAATGCGTAGTCGTGCGTCGCATGGTGGTTGATCTCAATGTCCCGATCGAGATCGTCACCGTACCGACGGTTCGTGAAAAGGATGGGCCCGCCATGAGTAGTCGCAATCGCTATCTCAGCTAGGAAGCGCGCAGCAGGCCCTTGCAATCAACCAGGGGCTGCCCGCGGCGCTCGATGATTTTCGGTCTGGAGAGTGCAACGGACAAAAGCTGATTGCGGCTGCCAAGGCATTTGGAGGCGGTTGACACATTGCAGTATCTTGACTTATCGACGGTGACACGCCCAAAACCGCCGATAGTCCACTGCGACTCCCCGCGGCGCTATGTACGGCCGCCTACGTTGGCTCAACGCGTCGGATCGACAAAGTGGTATTGGCGTTGCCAACTCGGTAGCGCAAGGCGTGGACAAGCCAGAGCGCAGCTTATTGAGCTGACAGAAACGCTCAAAGCACTGTTCCGAGAGGCATATCGAACTGGCAGCAGAGGGCAAGCCCCGAGACGGCTTTGTTCGGCGAGTTAGCGAAGCGATAGCGGGCGCGCACTGAATATGCGGGGCTAAGAATTTGTGTTTAGCAACTCCGCAAGTCTTGCGACGGTGATCAGCGGCGAACTCGATAAACCTTGGTATAGTGCTTTGCAGCCGATGCTATATCACTCACTTACCTTTGTAGAGTTGAGTACCGGTCAGGTCGTTTGTAATTCCGATGTCGAAGTGCGAAGCCTGAACTAATGCCCGGCTAGAAGTCGTTGCGTTCTAATCAACTATTCTTGTCGGGCCTTTCGCCGATAAACGCAAAAAGGGCACGAGCTCTACAGCGGGGGCTCTAGCACAGTCGCCGCATTGCTGACCATTGCCTTAAAGTTGGTGGCAGATTTACATCCCAATCCCGAATACGAGTTGACATGACATTTACCGCGCTTTTCATCAAACGTCCGGTATTGTCAATCGTCGTGAGTTTCCTGATCTTGCTGATCGGCTTGCGCGCCGCGGTCCTACTGCCGATCCGGCAATATCCGAAGCTAACCAATACGGTCATCAATATCACGACTGCCTATCCTGGCGCCTCGGCCGACATGATCCAGGGGTTCATCACCACTCCCCTTGAGCAAGCAGTCGCGTCCGCCGAAGGCGTCGACTACATCAGTTCCTCGTCTATGCTTGGTGTCTCGACTATTCAAGTTTACATCAAGCTGAACTTCAATCCAAACGAAGCGCTCACGGAGGTGCTCTCCAAGGTCAACTCAGTCAAATACCTGATCCCGAAGGAATCAAACGATCCAGTCGTCACGAAGTCGAGCGGTCAGACGAATGCTGTCATGTATATCGCTTTCTCCAGCGATGAGCTAGCGGCCAGTGCGATCACCGACTACCTCACGCGCGTCGTGCAACCGGTTATCTCAACCGTCGACGGCGTTTCAGCGGCTGACATCCTAGGCGGCCAGAGTTTTGCGATGCGGCTATGGCTAGACCCTGCGAAAATGGCTGGGCATGGCATATCGCCGGCTGAAGTTTCGGCTGCAATCGCAGCTAACAACTTCCAGGCTGCGGCAGGCCAGACCAAGGGCTATTTCACTATCTCCGATGTCACAGCAAATACGGATTTGCGGAGTGTTGACGATTTCAAGCGTATGATTGTCAAGGCGAATGACGGTGGCTTTGTGCGCATGGAAGACATTGCGGTAGTCGAACTTGCCGCGCAGATGACGGACACTACCGTCACGATGAACGGCGACCACGCGGTCTTTGTCGGCGTGCAAGCGAGCCCGGAAGGCAATCCGCTAAACATAGTGCGAGGCGTTCGGGCGCTGTTTCCTGAAATGGAGCGTAACCTGCCGCCGCCGCTGAAGATGAAAGTGGCCTACGACTCATCCAAGTTTATTCAATCATCGATCGACGAAGTGAAGAAGACGCTCATTGAGGCCGTCGTGGTTGTGGTCGTCGTGATCTTTCTTTTCCTGGCCTCGCTGCGGTCCGTCATCATTCCTGTGGTTACTATTCCGTTGTCTCTCGTTGGTGTCTGCAGCATGATGCTGGCGCTGGGGTTCTCATTCAACCTCCTGACGCTCCTTGCGATGGTTCTCGCGATCGGCCTCGTGGTCGACGACGCAATCGTGGTGGTGGAGAATATTCATCGCCATTTAGAAGAAGGAGCGGCTCCGCTACAGGCTGCTACAAGGGGCGCGCGCGAGATCGTCGGTCCGGTTATCTCCATGACGATTACCTTGGCTGCGGTATATGCCCCGATCGGATTCCTTGGCGGCCTCACCGGTGGCCTGTTCCGCGAATTCGCGTTCACGCTGGCAGGAGCGGTGATCGTGTCCGGTGTGGTCGCTTTGACGCTGTCGCCCATGATGTGCTCTCTCTTCCTGAGGCGCGCCAAGGGGGGACGATTTGCAAGGCTTGTGAACCGCGGGTTCAGTGCCGTAACACGATGGTACGGCCGCAAGCTCGACCGTTCGCTCGACTATCGCCCAATTACCGGCCTATTTGCGCTGACCATGTTGGGACTTGTCGGCTTTCTCTATATGCATATTTCCAAGGAACTAGCGCCGGAGGAGGATCAAGGTATCATATTCGCGCTAACTAAGGCGCCGAAATACGCCAATATCGACTACCTCGACTATTATGGCACCAAGCTTGAAAGCGCGTTGAAAAAAGTTCCAGAGACTGACTTGAGCTTCGTGTTCAATGGCATTGGCGGCCAGCAGAGTGGCATGGCCGGCATGTTGCTCAAGCCTTGGGACGAACGCAAGCGATCATCGATTGTACTAAAGTCGCTTGTTCAGGCCGAGCTATCCAAAATCGAAGGCATCAACGCGTTTGCCTTTAGCTTGCCTCCGCTGCCGGGCGGTTCTGGTGGCCTACCAGTCCAGATGGTGATCAATTCGACTCTTGGCTTTCAATCCATCCACGAGCAGATGTCAAAGTTGAAGGATGCCGCGCAGAAGAGCGGCCTCTTCATGGTGAGCGACTCCGACCTCGAGTTCAACCAGCCGGTGGTACGAATCAAGGTTGATCGATCGAAGGCTAACGAGCTTGGCATCACCATGCAGATCGTCGGTAACGCGCTCGCCACCTTACTTGGGGGAAATTACGTCAACCGCTTCAATCTGCAGGGCCGCTCCTACGAGGTGATCCCGCAGGTGCCGCGAGAGGAACGGCTAGTGCCGCAATCAATCGGAAGCTATTATGTGAAGACTGCGACGGGATCGATGCTTCCGCTGTCTACCGTAGTCTCCACCGAGACTGCGACCGATCCGAATGCGCTCACCCACTACAACCAGCTCAACTGCGCGACCTTTCAGGCCGTGCCGATGCCCGGCGTCACGATCGAACAGGCCGTGGATTTCCTAGAAGCCGAGGCGAAGAAACTGCCCCCAGGCTTCAGTTACGACTTCCTGGCCGACGCCCGCCAGTACGTGCACGAGGGTAATCAATTGGCGATTACCTTTGCATTTGCCCTCATCATCATATTCTTAGTGCTTTCGGCGCAGTTCGAAAGTCTGCGCGATCCGCTCATCATCATGATCAGCGTGCCGATGGCAATGGTCGGCGCCTTGATTCCGCCGTTCCTCGGCTGGGCGACCATGAACATCTACACCCAGGTTGGACTGTTGACACTGGTCGGGTTGATTTCAAAGCACGGCATCCTAATGGTTGAGTTCGCCAATGAGCTGCAGTTCAAGGAGAGATTTGACCGTCGCTCGGCTATAGAGATGGCGGCGCGTGTCCGACTGCGCCCAATCTTGATGACCACGGCGGCAATGGTCACGGGCTTCATACCCTTGTTGACGGCAACCGGAGCTGGCGCCGCGAGCCGGTTCTCGATCGGACTCGTTCTCGCCGCTGGCATGTCTGCGGGCACGCTGATCACGCTATTCGTGCTCCCGGCGGTCTATGTCGCGATCGCGTCCGATCACCGTGGTAATGGGGGTGTCGTCCGCGCGAACCTCGCCGAGCGCGACTTCACCAGCGCTGCTGATGCCGAGGTAACAAAGCATGACCATCAAATCATCTAGGTTTGCTAGTGTGACGCGCGAAGGAGCTTAGGACCACTTCACGGTTCTTTACACATCGAGAACTTCGCGTGCTTGGTGCCAAACTGGGCGCATCTTTTCGGCGGTTAACAGTCGGAGATCCGCTGCTGCCGCCCCAGGTTAAAGCGGCGCCGGGTATTCACGGAGACCTGACGCCCAAGCTCGACCAAAGGAGAATCGGTGCTCTCTTGATCAAAAAGGAGGGCTGACAGATCATCGCAAGGCTCAGCCCCTTCGGAACATTGCTCGATATGATCTAGCCGGTGATGCAGGCTGCCTTGTCGAGAACGAGCAGATCACTCTGGAGCCGTCCGTCTCTCTCAGCGCAAAACACCCGGTATGCCAGCTGAATGCCTTCCGTGAGCGAGGTGGTGGCTCGCCAGCCGAGTCTGGACAGCCGACTAACATCCAGCAGCTTGCGCGGCGTTCCGTCCGGGCGCGACGTATCCAAGCTGATTTCACCGCGAAAGCCGACGGCGGCCGCGACCATCAGTGCTAAATCGGCGATGGTGATGTCCTCGCCGGTGCCGATATTGACCGGTTCCGGCGACGAATAGGTCTTCATCAGGTGCACGCAGGCATCCGCCATGTCGTCGACATAGAGGAACTCGCGCCGGGGCGTGCCGGTGCCCCACACGATGACGCGCTTCGCTCCCGAAACCTTCGCCTCGTGGAAGCGGCGGATCAGCGCGGCGACGACGTGGCTCAGCTCGGGGTGATAATTGTCGCCGGGGCCGTACAGATTGGTCGGCATCACGCTGATGAAGTCGCTGCCATACTGGCTGCGATAGGCCTCCGCCATCTTGATGCCGGCGATCTTGGCGATCGCATAGGGCTCGTTGGTCGGCTCCAGCGGACCGGTGAGCACGGAATCCTCGCGCAGCGGCTGCGGCGCCAGCTTCGGATAGATGCAGGACGAGCCCAGAAACATTAGCTTCTCGGCGCCGTTCTGATGCGCGGCCTGGACCACGTTCGCCGCAATCGCGATGTTGTCGTAGATGAACTCGGCGCGCAGCGTGTTGTTGGCGACGATGCCGCCGACCTTGGCCGCGGCGAGGAAGATCACTTGCGGCCGCGTCCTGGCGAACCAGTCGAACACGGCGGCCTGGTTGCAGAGATCGACCTCGCGCCGGTCGACCGTGACGAGCCGCACCTCCTCCCGTGCCAGCCGGCGCACCAGCGCGGCTCCGACCATGCCGCGATGGCCGGCGACGTAGACGCTCTTGCCCCTCAGCTCAAACGGTGCGTTTGCCACTGGCCGCATCCCGTTTTGTCTCCGCCAGATCGCTCGTCATCATCTCCTCGACGAGCTGGGCAAAGCTGCGCTTCGGCGTCCAGCCGAGCACCTCGCGCGCCTTGCTGGCGTCGCCGACGAGAAGATCGACCTCGGTCGGACGGAAATAGGTCGGATCGATCTTCACCACAATCTTGCCGCTCGTCTCGTCGACGCCGGTCTCCTCGACGCCCTTGCCGCGCCAGGCGATGCGACGGCCGACATGGGCAAAGGACAGCTCGACCATCTCGCGCACCGAGCGCATCTCGCCGGTGGCGAGCACGAAGTCGTCGGGTTTGTCGGCCTGCAGGATCTTGTGCATGCCCTCGACATAGTCCCTGGCATGGCCCCAGTCGCGCTTGGCTTCGAGATTGCCGAGATAGAGCGTCTGTTCCAGCCCGACCTCGATACGCGCGACGCCGCGGGTGATCTTGCGGGTCACGAAGGTCTCGCCGCGGATCGGGCTCTCATGGTTGAACAGGATGCCGTTCGACGCGAACATGCCGTAGGCTTCGCGGTAGTTCACCGTGATCCAGTAGCCGTAGAGTTTTGCAACGCCGTAAGGCGAGCGCGGATAGAACGGCGTCGTCTCCTTCTGCGGGATCTCCTGCACCAGGCCGTAGAGCTCGGAGGTCGAGGCCTGGTAGAACCGCGTCTCCTTCTCCATGCCGAGG
>NZ_JASAUS010000235.1:0-7949 GCF_029953005.1 Bradyrhizobium sp. Mp27
GTGTCGCGCTTGATGCGGTTTCGTTCTGCGAGGATCGCCTCAGCCCTGCCGAAGTAGACATCGGCTGGCGTGAGGTTGTCGATGCTCTCATGATAGCGGACGTGATTATAGTGTTCGACGAAGGCTCCTACTTGACGCTCGAGATCACCGGGTAGGTAATAGTTGTCGAGCAGGATGCGGTTCTTCAGCGTCTGATGCCAGCGCTCGATCTTTCCCTGGGTCTGAGGATGGTACGGAGCGCCGCGCACATGCTGCATGCCCTTCTGGTCGAGCCACTCGGCCAGATCATCCGCCACGTAACTCGAACCATTGTCGCTGAGAAGCCTTGGCCAGTGCGCGACGGCGCCGTCGTCTTGTCCTCGAACTCGTTCGCGGCCTCGATCACCACATAGGCCGGGCTGGTGATGAGGTCATGCGCCTTCAGCAGCCGATAGACCGACGCCTCGGATACAAAGTACTTTCGTTCGTCGGTGAACCGCACGGCCAGCTCGCGTGGCGACAGCTCAGGTAACTCCAGCGCCAGGTCGATGATCTGGCCCCGCACATCGTCCGGGATGCGGTTCCAGACCCGGTCTGGTCGAGACCGATGATCGGCCAGCGCCTCAACGCCTCCCTCGCGGTAGCGATCATACCAGCGATAGAATGTGGCGCGCGGGATCCCGAGCTTGTCCAGTGTGCGCTTGGCCGGAAGGTGCGATTGCTCGACCAAATGGATGATCTCGGCCTTCTCTGAGGCGGGATACCTCATGCCTCGTCCTCCCCATCTCCGTTCATACTTGTTTGAACAGACGGTTCTCCAGGGGCAGATCGGCGACGGCCTCCTTCAAGGCGGCGGCCTCCCGGCGGAGGTCCTTCACCTCGCCGGAGGTCGTAGCTCGTGCCGTGTCGCCGGCCAGGCGGCGCTTGCCGGCCTCGAGAACTCCTTGGACCAGCCGTAGTACACATCGAGGCGGCAATGCCTTCTCGGCGACAAAGCTCGGAGATGTTCTCCTCGCCGCGCAATCCTTCCAGCACGATGCGGATCTTCTCTTCCGCCGAATACTGCCGGCGGTTCTGGCGCCGAATGTCCTTTCGCACTTGGTCTGCCGACGCTTTGCCCGGTCCGGATTTCTGTTTCATCTTCGCTGCTGGTGGCTACGATGAACCAGAAATCCTTCCAGGGCTGCGTCCTTACGGACACGCGAAAGGAGTTCTGGGGTAAGCCGGTCCGTGGCTGCGCCGCGGACCGGCTACAAAATGCCTTTACAAGAGCTCCTCGTGAGAGCTCAGGGGGTGGCAGGACCATTTCTGCTCATCCGGGTTCCAAACACACCAAGGCTGACCGCCGACAGCGGCGCACGCATCTTCGAAAGTCAGTTCGGTTACGCCATAATCTGAGATATCCATAGTTGTTTCCTTTCCTACAAGGCGTCAGCTGCCGCTGCCGCAACGCAGAGAATTCAAATCGCGTGCCGCGCAGCGGAGTGGCGATAGAGGCGCCAAACAGGCCTTTTTTGCCGGAGCGTATGTGAAAAGCGCGGCGGTCTCTTCGTGCCAACGTCGTCTGCTGGACATTCATGTCGCGGCGCGTATCCAGCATTCCCTTTCGTTGTGCCGACGCGCATTCCGATGTCGGCTTTCCCTCGCCGTCCCTAATTCATCTTCCGCTCGAGCCACTTCTTGATGCTGTCGCCGGCGCGTGTAGTCAGGCCAAGCCTGTTCTTTCCGGCCGTCGAGCGGTTCTTTAGTTTCAGGCAGAGCCATGCCGCAAAGTTTCTTGCCGACTTGAACCCGCGCGCATCCACGACCTTGATCGACAGCAGCTCGCAACGATCGAATCGACCCCCGAGATAGCCGGCAGCCGTTCACTCATCTCTTTACTCCGGCGGAGTTGCATGAGCTACTTGCCGACCTTTGCGATCTGGTCCTCGACGTGCGCCAGTTCTGCTGCCAGAGCGTCCACCCAGCTGCTTTGTAAAGTCGGAGACTTTGCGTCGGCCTGAATGTCGATCAGCAACCGCGAAAGCCCCTTAGGCGCGGCAAAGCCGTATTCCGCGGCGTAGCCGCGGATTGAATTGGCAAACCGGGTCCGCCTGCCGATGAACTGGTTGCGCACACGCTCCAACATTTGTGCGCCCTTGCTCGGGACTTTTGATGGGCACAAAGTTCTTACGCAGTTTCGGCCGGCTTGCCGCACGCAAATATATTGCGATCGGCATCATCGCCACTTCATGCCGGTTTGATTGCAATTCCCACGCCTAACAATGCGATGCCCGCAGGCCTCCAGAGCCACAAGCGCACGCGGCAGCGCTTGAAGAACTTCTAAACCAGCCCGCGGCTCAATTTAAGCCGCAAAACCGGCTGCTCGTTCCCATCAACGCCATGCAGCTGAAACACACTCTGGACGTATGCAAACCGACGCGAACAATCGCTTTTATGCGCCCCGACGCGTCGCACTCTGCGCCGTTCTTTGCCCAAGCCTGCCAAGCGATTTGGATTTGATCGCTCAGCTCGCCCCGCTGCTTCTTTGATGATACCGAAAGCGACCTAGTGGGGCCGCGGCGACATCCGCATTGCCGCGATGCCGAATGAACCTCTCGCGCAGCCAACCCTGAAGGCCATGGAGTCGTTTCGGGGCGTTCAGGCGACTTGAACGTTTCACCCCGCCCGCCACCACGTAGTCTTTCACCGAGATGGCTGCAGCCCAGCTGCCGCGGAATCCGCTTCAGAGCCAGCCGCACGCCCTCAGGCGCAACACGTCCGCCACGTCATCCGGCGTCTTCATCACCTGCCCCCCGTGGATCAATCCACGAGGAGCCTTCCGTGATTCGTTCCTCGTTCATTCGCTCTCTCCTCAGCTATCCAAGAAGGGGCAATTGCTCGTGACGCTGAGGGGGCATGACCTTTTGCCCCTAAGTGTTATCAAGTCCTGAGTTCGCCCCGGCTGTTGGATTTGCCCAGGTTGGGCGGTGGCAGCGACGTGAGCTGGCGGATAGCTCGAAGGCTTCCTGAAGCATGCCGTGTTCGCCCTGTTCGATTTGTCGCATTTGCAACCACAATGATGTTCGGGCGGTCTGCCGCACATTTGCTGTTTAGCATCATAAAAGCAAGGAGAGCGTTTTCTGCCGTTCCTGAGCAGTTGGCACGAGACTTGAAGTTGCTACGGGGTCGGCAGCAGTTGCTGGTCGACCACACTCACGGCTATTGAAAAGGAAACAACATGAGAAGCTATATGTCAGCTTCCGGAATTGACTCCTGAAGAAGCATGGGCAACTGCGGGAAGGAAGGTATCGCTCGGACGTGGCGCGGTTGCGGTTGGGAGGTTCGTCCCATTGAGGGCGGTGGTTGCAGCATCATTCCAATTCCTTGCCCTGAGGAGCCTAGCCCTTAATTGCAAAAGTGTCTGCAGCCTGCCTGCGGCGCCAGGCAGGCTCTTCTTCATGCCGCCCCGCGAAAGTTTCGTGCCGGACGAAAGGTCTTTGGGCGCGCCGCGGTTGAACGTTTGAGAAATTCCGTTCAACGGCTCTGTCGCGGGCGCAACGATAAGACTTCACCGGCGTGCGGGGGCTCTCAGCTGAGTGGCAGGATCGAATGCAAATCAAATACAAAGCGGCTGCTCTGGATTTGTTGTGGAGCAATCGCATGATCGCTCCACACCTCTTTTCGGGTAATCAACGAAATTGGCCGAGCAGCACCAGCGAGTGTTCCACATCTGACAAGGAGATAACAATGAAAGTCGATACGTTAGTTGGCTACCCTTAGGTGTGAAGGACAATAGCTGGCGCACCTTCCCCGTGCGTCGCTCAATCCTGATGAGTCGTTTGGCACTGCCAATCGTCGTAATCCGTGACAGGGCTGCTATGGCTGATGTAATGCTGCCTCCGGAGACGGTCTGCTACACTGCAGAGAGCATCCTATCGCGAGAATCAGGACGATCTTTGGCGATCTACAAGATAATTGTGTTGTCTGTCGTTGCGACGTTTGTGTCGCTGCCAGTCATCACCGTGACGCTGTCTGCTCAAAGTGCCGGTACCATTCGTCCCACAATCGAGAAAACTCCTCTGATAGCACCCGTCTCCGGACGAATTTCTCGTGTTCTTGCCGTCGAGAACGATCTCGTTGCACAAGGACGAGAGATCCTAGCTCTCGACGATGTGGTCATTAAGGAAAAGATCGGTGCGCTTACAGGCGAAATCCGTCTGAAGCGCGATCGTGCCAGCGACCTCCAGGCCCTGATCTCTTCCGGCGCACAGTCCGACGCCCCAGTCCGCCTCCGCTCGGAGTTCGCCACGGCCGAGCGCCTGCATTTTCTCAACCTGTTGCGGGAGAACCAATATGCCCGCAGCAACGCCGCGGCAGAACTCGAGCGCGCTCAGCGACTCGTCGCGGTTGCTGCAGCGCCCACCAAGGCGGTTGAAGAAAAGGCTTTCGCGTTGCAGAGCCTCGAGGTGAAGGGCGAGATCCTCGTCCGGAGCAAATCCGCCGAATGGAATCAGCAGCTCTTCGATACAAACCTCCGCCTTCAGGAACTCACCGCCAGCTTGCACCAACTTGAGAACGAACGCGACTTGACCCAGATTCGCGCTCCCGTGTCCGGCGCACTCGAGCAATTCAACGGCGTCACCCCAGGCAGCTACGTCCAGGCGGGGCAAACTGTCGGTTGGGTCTCGCCCGACGGCGAACTGGTGGCGGATATCTACGTTTCGCCCAAAGACATCGGCTTCGTGCAGCCTGGCCAGGCGGTGAGGCTCCAGGTCGATGCCTTCAACTACAATCAATGGGGGATGATTGACGCGACAGTGCTAGACGTCGCGCAGGACTTTACCCTGCAGGAGAAGAGCCCGGTCTTCAAGGTTCGCTGCGCGCTTTCTCGCAGTTACCTCGAGCTCACAAATGGCATCATTGGTCATCTGAAGAAAGGCATGACGGTGAGAGCCCGTTTTCTCGTGGCGGAGCGCACTCTGCTGCAACTTCTCTACAATGAGATTGACGATTGGCTCAACCCGGTCCTAGCGGCTCGTTAATTATCCATTCCAAGAAGCCGGTGAGCCGCCATGTTGGGTCAAATCATCAAAGTCAAGCAGCGCGACATCACGGATTGTGGGGCTGCCAGCCTCGCTTCCGTTGGAGCCTTCTACGGTTACAAGTTGCCATTGTCGCGCATTCGCCAGTATGCGTCGACGGACCAATCGGGCACCACCGTGTCGGGTCTTCTGCTAGCGGCTCATCAGCTGGGGTTCATTGCCAAGGGCGTCAAGGGCGGCTTCGACAGCTTGTACAAGATCCCCAAGCCGGCCATCGCGCATGTGATCATCAAGGATGTCTTGCACCACTTCGTAGTGATCCAGGCGATCGACACGAGGTGGGTCACCGTCATGGACCCCGCGTACGGCGAAATCCGCAAGCTATCGCATGAAGAATTCAAGAGGCAATGGACTGGCGTCCTGGTGCTCCTGGTTCCGGCCGACACCTTCAAGCGCCGCGATGAGACCACCTCACCTCTTCTCCGCTTCGCCCGGCTGCTTGCATCGCACAAAGCGGCGCTAACGCAGGCTCTCGTCGGCGCACTGGTAACCACCCTCCTGGGGCTGTCGACAGCCATTTACGTCCAGAAGATCGTCGACCACGTGATCACAGCGGGCAACCGCAATTTGCTCAATCTCATGAGCGTCGTGATGCTGCTGATCCTGGTGCCGCAGATCGTAATCAACCTGCTCAGAAACCGGCTAGTCCTGCAAACAGGTCAGAAGATCGATGTCTGCTTGATCCTCGGCTACTACAATCACATCCTAAGCCTACCACAAAAATTCTTCGACAGCATGCGCATGGGAGAAATCGTCTCCCGGATGAATGATGCGGTGAAAATCAGGAGCTTTCTGAACGACGTCTCGATCACCATGTTCGTCAACATGCTGGTCATACTGTTCTCGTTCGGCCTGATGTTCATCTACTCGTGGAAGATCGCCTTGGTCGTGGCTATCTCCATCCCACTATATGTCTTAGTCTATTGGACCGTTAACCGACTCAATAGGAAGCGCCAGCGCGCGATCATGGAGAATGCCGCCGAACTGGAGGCGCAATTGGTTGAATCACTCGGAGCTGTTTCCACGGTCAAGACTTTCGGCGTGGAGAGCTTCGCTTGCCTTAAGATGGAAACTCGCTTTGTCAAGACCCTGCAATCGGTCTACAGCTCCGGCCTCATCTCGATCGTCGGAGACAATGCTTCTACCTTTCTCTCAACTCTCTTCACAATCCTGCTAATGTGGTTTGGCGCGACGCTTGCTATGGATCAGGCCGTGACTCCGGGTGAGTTACTTTCCTGCTACGCACTGCTCGGCTATATCACCCGGCCTGTCGCCAACCTGATCCAAACCAACAGAATCGTTCAGGACGCGTTTATCGCGGCGGATCGCCTGTTCGAGATTTTCGACCTTGAGCCGGCACGCAGCGGCGGTATTGATGCCACCAAATCCGAGCTTGGTGATATCCGCCTGGAGAACGTCACCTTCCGCCATGGCTCGCAGCCGAAGCTCTTTGATGATCTTAACCTCACCTTTCGTCGAGGTGAAATGACGGCCGTGGTGGGAGAAAGCGGCTCAGGCAAGAGCTCCCTTGCGGCGCTGCTGCAGAACGTCTACCCGCTCGAAAGCGGCCGCATTCGGATCGGTCCCTATGACCTTAAAGACTTCTCGACCGTATCCTTGCGTAGGGTTATTGCTTCGGTACCGCAGTCGACGGACGTATTCTCAGGCTCGCTGATCGAGAACATCGCGCTCGGCGAGTTCGAACCGGAGATCGACAGGATCATGAAGGTCTGCGATCAAACTGGGCTGCGGGAGGCGATCGAGAATTGGCCGGGAGGCTTCCAGGCCTATCTAGGCGAAAACGGCGTACGGCTCTCTGGCGGCGAAAAGCAGCGCCTTTCGTTGGCCCGAGCTCTGTATCGGGATCCGGACATCCTGATCCTTGACGAGCCTACCTCTTCTCTGGACTCCGTTGCCGAAGCCACCATTCACCAGCTCCTTGATGATTTGCGTGGCGCCGGCAAGACCATCGTGGTCATCTCTCACCGACCCAGCACCATCCGCACTGCCGAGAAGCTTGTCATGTTACACAAGGGGCGGATCGTTGCTGAAGGCAGGCATACTGATCTGCTGGGTGAAGCCGCTTACCTTCGCTTGTGGCAGACGCAAACAGGGGTCAGCTAGAGTTGCAGAATTTGCTGTGACCTCCTCCGAATGAGTGGACACCTGTAGTAGGCTCATTGAGCCCGGAGGTGTCGAATGGAACGTCAACGTCGATCATTCACCGAAGAGTACTGACCTGGCCTGGCGCGCACTGCGTGGACGCCCCTCCAATCTGCCGAGCTTCGCATCCGGGCCATGCTCGCGCGGCATCCGATACCGACAGCCAAGATCGTCCAACATTATTTCGCTCCCGTGAGCGATTGATTACGCGCGAAGAACCGGATGCGGGTAATTCGCTCGTCCGGGTCTGAGAGGAGCGGGGATGGCAACATTCCCCGCCTCCAGTTGCGGTCCTTCGTTGCGGCGCGTCGTAAAGCTCGCCGCAGCGCCACGACCATTCCCTATGACGCACGAGAGGCTGCGCCAATCATCATCTTCAACGGAGCACACCTATAACCACGCCAACACCTGTAGCTGCACCGATAATGGCTCCTACTCCGGCAATTATTGCCACAATCGGCCAAAACCCTCCCGCGGTCGAAGATGATTCTTCAGGCGATAGTTCGGTTACACCGAGCTATGGCGGAATCTGGGTGATGACGGTGTGAGGAAGGCGGCGTATCGAGGCGGGTGACGAGCCTGCCAGAACCTCTCGAGGAGAGCGATACGCCATGACCCCCGCGGGTCACTTCAAATTCCTCCGGGTGTGGTCAGTCAAATTCCTCCACCCGCGAGGCAGGACAAGGGACTGTTAGTTTGAGTTTGTTTCCCGGGCAAGAGCTT
>NZ_JASAUS010000236.1:0-7911 GCF_029953005.1 Bradyrhizobium sp. Mp27
TAGTCTCGGTCATGGCGTATCGCTCTCCTCGAGAGGTTCTGGCAGGCTCGTCACCCGCCTCGATACGCCGCCTTCCTCACACCGTCATCACCCAGATTCCGCCATAGCTCATGTAGGTTCCAGGTGTACGCTTAAAGTTCCGGACCAGCGTCGTCCCGTTACCCTCATCGGCTAGCGCCGGCACGCGGTACGTTCCCGCTCGCCGGATGTCGGTAACTACGCGTGCTTCGGAAAGAGCTTCTTGTATTCGTCAACGCTGGCCACGGCATGAACTTCGCCGTCCTTCATCACGCCTGCAGGAGGAAATGGAGGAAAATACATCGCACGAATGAATCGTTCGATCTTCTCACTTGGCCAGGTTACATCAATCAACCCTCCATGAGGTAACGTGCGCGGAAAGTAACTGCCATCCGCGGGCTGAACCAGGCCCGGATCTCCTGCAGCCACACGTTCGATGACAGTCTCGAGGCGCGCCATCGCTCTGACGATTTGACGATGAAACAGTGAGAAGGCTGTATCATTCGGGTGAATAGCCAGTTTCTCCTGCAATAGGATCGGCCCAGTATCGAACCTTTCGTCCATGCGGTGGAACGTGAATCCTGTTTCAGACTCGCCGTTGATGATAACCCAGGCAACCGAGTTGGTGCCGCGGTAATTCGGCAGCAGCGAGGGATGCAGATTGACAGCGCCGAGCGGCGCCAGCTCCAGAATCTGCTTTGGGATCAGGTTGCGGTAATGCAAGCTGAGAAGAACATCGGGAGCGAATGTCTTTGCCCAAGCCGCTGAGGACGGTGCTTTCGCGGGCTGCTCCCAAATCGAAATGCCGCGCAAAGCTGCGATCGCGTGTAGCCCCTGATTCCGGGAATCGTCCGCATGGGTGAGTACGGCGATCTGATCCGGAGACACGCCCATGCCAAATAGGGTCATGACCCCAAATTCTGCTGGTAGTCCGTATCCGGCAATCAAATAGCGCTTAGACGCAATCAGATCAGCCATGAGCTCTTTTCACCAGACATTCGCCGCTCTCGTCGGGTTTAGAGATACGATCTAAGATTCTTACGTAGTCCTCGACGACGTGCTGCCAAGTACGTCGACTGACCACGTCATCGTAAAACTTTTGCTGTTTGTTGTAGAGCTCCTCCCGATTGCAGATAGCCCATTCAATTCGCGATGCCATATCTTTCCAGTCATAAGGATCGAAGAACGTCATTTCCTGGATTTCGGGATCATTCATCACCTCTTCGGTGACGGCGATCCTCGACATGACCACCGGTGTTCCGACGGAAAGTGCCTCCGAGAATGTAAACGGAAAGCCACCCTCAGCGAGGCTCGGGTTGACCGCCAAAGTCGCGAGCTTGTAGCAAGCCGCCCATTCCTGGTTGGTCAAGCCGTGCAAGCAAAGGACGTCGTTCCGAAGGTTATGAGTATCGAGAAACTCGGACATCTCGGGCATTACCTCGGGCCTCCCTGTTAAGATGAGCTTAATGCCGAGATGGCGCTGCTTGAGCAAATACTTGTACGAACGCAGCAGATTGATAACGTTTTTGCTGGGACGGAATTGCGTTGGGTAGAACAAAAATGGGAACAAATCTGATCGGTCTGCAGGCGACCCCTCCGCGTTGATAGCCTTACGCAACGCAGATATGAACAAATCTCGGCACAGCGCGAGAGTGGCGGCGGTATCGTCTGGCGTTCCCTTTACCGTGATCAGGTCATCGATAATGTTCGCACCGTGTCGCACGACGTCAATCCTGCTAGCGTCAAGGTGAAAATGGTCAACCAAGGTTCGCCACTTGACGTCCTCGCTGTAGGTTACAAGGTGGGGACATGCCTTGATCGAGCTTTCGATCTGCCGGAACGTTGCCATAAGCCGGCCGTCCGCAGTCCCAAACCCGACAGGAAACTGCGTGAAGTGCACGTCGGGAACGCACATCAATCGCGGCCGCTTTATTGCGTTGAACTGGGGCCAGAACGCTGTTGGTGCAAACCATGCGCGGACATCGGCTCTCGACTCTGCGAGCCGAGCCAGCATCGCGGCCTCCGAATCCTCCATCAACCGATACAACCGTCGGATGAGCGCGCTGTGATGCGGCTGGCGGCTGAGCAAACTAAGGCTAACTACGTTTCTTAGGGGCAACGACGCGCGCGAGATAAGCTTGCTAGCCCAGCGCGAGCCAGCGCGCAGTATCTGGATGGCCACCAGAAAGGGGAAAGCTAGCGCCGTCAACAAAAGCGCTCCAGCGCCTACCAGGAGAACGACTGGAAGGCTTCGCGTGCTGACAAGCGTCTTGGTTATCAAGCGCGTCGCTGTTTTCCCTTGACGGCTAAGAGCGCTGATCAGCGCCTTCAGTCGACCGCGTCGCTGTCGATTTCGGAAGTTCAACCAGATCCTGTAGATTTGCAGGAACACTGGTTCGCTTTTTGGCGAAACAACCTCGAAGCTGTCTCGGTCAATATTGTTTGCGCGACAAAGATCATAAAGGCTGGAACGCACCCAGCTTGGACAGGCTATGACGAAACGAAGATCCTCTTGGCCCTGCGCTGCCTTCAGCAATTCCGCCAAATGCCGTCCAAGACCCTCGAATCTAAGATCGACTTGCGGTGGATAGGCAACGTAAATGCCATAGCGTTTCACAGGCATTCTTTCACCACGTCCCAGTAGCTTCTAGCGAGGCGCTCGAGCGAATGTTGGGCCAAACGATCCGCTGAGGGCAGCGATTGTCTTAGGACTGCCGCATCCGCCTCCATCTGCATTAAGCTTTCGGCCATGTTGTTCGGATCGGCAGGGTCCATCCACCGCAGGTTGAGAGAAAACGCATCGTTGAACTCACGCATGGCGGGATAGTCGCTGGATAGAGAGGGTACTCCTAGATGCGCAGCTTCGACGACACTGAACGTGCCATTGTCCATGCGCGCAGCGTGCCAAAGAAACTCAGACTGCGCGAGTCTCACCCGATAGAGCTGATCGGAAAGCTCCCCCAGAATTTTCATATTTCGTTTGAGCCCAGGACTACGACGGACAATCTCCGCCGAAGACCGCAAATACGGAATGTCGGGAGACAATAGCCTTTCAGTATCAGCCCCGGTCACGATACATTGCAGCTCGCCACCGAGGGCGTCGTAGTAGCGCGCCAAGGCACGAAACGCATTTTCATGGTTTTTGTGGAGCGCTACATTTGTCGTCCAAATAAAGAAGCGACGCTTTGGTCTTGCACTGACTGACACGTCGACATGATCGAACCTGGGCGCGAGAATAGGAAGGCGGCTAACTCGTTCCTCCCGTAATCCTGCATACTGAATGGCATCTCTGCGCGTGAACTCAGTTGTAACGATCACCCGTTCCGCGTGTCGCGCCGAACACAGAAAGCTCTCGTTCATGTCGCGGGGAAGAAAGTTCTCATATCTCTGCAGGTAGTCGAACACTACCAACGCGTATGGCCGCAGTGGAAGCAGCGGATGTACCAGCCTGTCCGAGACAAAAATCCACAAATCACAATCCATAAATTGTTGAATCTTGTCATCGGGAACCTGATAAACTGGAGCCGTTACATTTTGCGCGAGTCCTCCATAGATCGCTACGCGGGTCGCTTCGCTCAGAGGGAGCGTCTTCCACCAAAAGCTCCTTCGCTGGATGGACTTCGGAAGATCAAAGAAGTCTTCATCGCGATAGATATCAGGATTGTCGAGGTGAGCGAGCACCACCTCGATGTCCTCTCCCGCCTGCCGGCTCCCGATCTCAATGGCTTCGGCCAACATCTTCGCTCCGCGCAGCGTTCCTCCCCGGTACGCTATGGGAATGAAAATAGCCAAGCGCTTCCTTCTTCGCGGCTGGGCATAACGTTTTGCTTGGCTGAGATCGTGAGCGCGGCCAATTTTATCAAAGCCATCGCGCCAATGGGACGCGCAGTTCTCAGGCCGCATCGGCTCGAGCAGGACCAGCTGGCTTCGCCGCACGCTCTCGATGAATCTATCGTCCCCTTCCAAAACACGCCGTATCTTTTCGCGGGCCTCGGAGATAGACGTACAGCGTCCGGGCAACTTAGTACCGCCAAAACGATCAAGAACGCCGCCCGACATGAAAATCAGCGGCATTCCAGACTGGACAGCTTCAAATGGATGATAGTGAATGTGATTGGGTTCCTGACTGTGATAAAACATCACGGCCAGTTCACGCATGTTCCTGTCGTGCGTGGCCCGGTCAACAAACCCAAGTACACGCTTGTCCTTAACGGGGACAGGCTGAGCCCCACCGATAACATAAGAGAACTGCGAAAAGTTCTGAATGAAATCACGGTAAATCTCGTGAAAGTACTGCGTCGAGTTGATTCTGGGACATGCGAAGAAGATTCGCTTGTCGGTACCGCGCCATTCGGAGCTCTTGTTTTGAATCGAGAGTCCCACAGGCAAAAAGCAATTGCGCGACTTGATGAAATCGTCCTCGGTATCTGCCAAATGATCGTAACCTGCTCCAAACAGAAAGCGATGTGATATTTTCTTCAGAGTTTCGAACTCGCCGATTGTCAAATACCGGCGCAGCAAATTGCTGTAGGTCTCGCTTCCTGCGAGACCGAATGCATGAAGAACGATGACGCCCTTGAAGTTTCGTATCGCTGATCGAAGCTGATCCGGAAAAAATCCCACGAACATTACGTCGAAATGACGGTTGGCAATTTCCCAAGCCTCCTGCGAAGGAGATTTATACCAATTCTGCTGATTTAGAATTTGAAGCTCATGGGGCGCCAGGTTGAGCGTAGCGTCTTTCGAATAGTCGACATTCGCCGAGAGGTTTCCTTCATCATAGGGGAAGGATTTCGGGAGGAATATTTCAACTATTCCAAGACTCTCCATCTGAGGAATCTCGAATTTGCGCAGCGTCGTATGGTTCAACAGCCACATCACGCGCAGCGGACGGTCAGTCACACGTCACCTCCGACTAGTCTTCTGTATTCCTTGACGGCGGCCCCTGCCGGGCCGTCGAACTTCAGCTCTCCATGATGCAGGACCAGTGCGCGGTCGCAGATATCCAGCAACGCACGGAGATCGTGTGAGGCCAGAATCAGGATTTCAGAGGACTCAATCAACTTGTTGATACGCACTTTCGCGCGCTGCATGAACGTCACATCGCCCGCTCCGATCACCTCGTCGAGTAGTAGAATGTTGCCATGCACCATCGTTGAGATTGCGAAGGCGAGTCGCACCTGCATGCCGGCCGAATATGTCTTAATCGGATAGTCGATGAACTCGCCGATATCAGCGAAGGCAACGACCTCCTCTTCGACTGAACGCATGAATTTCGGACTCATTCCCAAGAGGAGGCCGCGGTAGAGAATGTTCTCGCGACCTGTCGCATCTGGCTCGAAGCCAAGGCTCAGGTCGAATAGCGATCGAACCGTGCCCTCGACGCGGCGTGACCCCGACGAGATCGGATACACTCCGGCCACCGCCTTGAGAAACGTGGATTTTCCCGCGCCATTGTGGCCGAGCAACCCGACGCGTTCGCCGGCGGTGATCTCGACGCTCACATTCTTGAGCGCATGAATGTCGTGGACTGGAGACTTGTGAGCTATCTTCGCTCCGGCAATGCCAGCAAGTAGCGCCTTCAGCGAGCGTTCTTTGAATGCTACCGCAGAATAATGGAGATTAGCACCGTCAAAGCGCACTATGTTGGTCATAGATAGAAGATAACCTTACGCTCTGAGCGCCTACCGATCAAAACAGCGAGCGCGAACGAAATCGCGATTGTGGCGCCGCACACAGCGAAATTTGCACTCGTCGGCCATTCGCCTCGCAGCAGGGGGGCTCGCACGACCTCCAGCAAATGATAGATCGGGTTATAGTCGATCAGTACATCCAATCCGCCGTCGCGAAAAAACTTCGCCTCGAAGTAGATAGGTGACACGAACCACATTGCCTGCATGATTAGACCAAGCGCATGTGGCAAATCGCGAAAGCGTGCCCCAATGTAGGCGAGGCAGGTCGCAAGAGGCCACGCGACAAGTAAGGCCAACGGAAAAATGAGAAGAGCTGCGCACCACGACCAGCCGAAATTGTGCGGCATGACGATGAGTACCCACCCGACTAAGCCGATACTCGCCATCATCAACACTATCAGGTTCGTGAGCGAGGTCCGCAACGTATAGATTGCCAATGGATGCTGGCATTGCTTGATGTACGCATCCGCCTGTACGAATGACAGGGAACCACCCATCAGGGTCGTCGTAAAGAATTCCCAGGTGATCATTCCGGAGAGGATATAGGGCGCGTAGTCGCCGATACTTTGCTTGAAAAGCTTACCGAAGACCACCGCGAGCAGCGCCGTCATGCCGAGCGGCTGTACCACCGACCATGCCATGCCCAGAAACGAACGCCGCCATCGTCCCCGCAAGTCGGACAGAGCCAGGTGCGTCCAAAAGTACCGGGATTGGTAGATGTCAGAGATGTACGCGAGCATCACCGGTCGATAGCATTGTGTGCAGCGCCGTACAACACTGCTTCGTCGCTCGGCGCTAGCGCATTAGGGACGCGCCGTCGACTTTTCAGGTGGACCGTCAACTCGCGCTCCCATGCTTCAAAAGAGGTCATGCCGGGCGTGCTCTCCGAAACCCGGAGCCCGCCATCACCTTTCATTGACCCCTTAACCGAAAAACGAACGAATTACTGCGCAAATTGTAGTGACGTTCTCTGGCGAGAGTTCAGGAAAGCTCGGAAGGTTTATACCTCTTGCACTCAAGGATTCAGCAATGGGGAGCGTCTCGTCGGTCTTGCAATGCGGAAGAGTGTGACAGGGGTGGAACAGGGGGCGAGTTTCGACGTTCGCTCCTTTCAACCAATCTCTGAGCGGTTGCCGAATACTCGGATCGTCGACAACAATCGAACACATCCAATATGAGTTCCTTGTATCGGGAGCCTCACCCAGCAACCTCAAAGGGAGTCCTTCGAGCCCCTGCTGGTACCACCCCGCAATTGTACGTTTCTTTTCCAGCACTTTCGTCGCATTTTCCAACTGCGCCAAACCAATCGCGGCGCAGATATTGGTCATCCGATAATTGTATCCGACTGCGTCATGCCAGTACTCGCGGTCCGGCGAAACAGCTTGGGTCTTAAGGTGATACGCTCGACCTAACAGATCCTTGTTCCTGGCAACCACCATGCCGCCTTCGCCGGTGGTAATGGTCTTGTTCCCAAAAAACTAAAAGTGGCGAAATCTCCGAACGTTCCGACGTGCCGGCCCTTGTAGTGAGTGCCAAAGGCTTCCGCGCAGTCCTCGATCAGGAAAAGCCCGTACTCGTCACAGATGCTAACTAGCTCATCCATCTGACACGCGTGGCCGTATAGATGAACAGCCATCAACGCCTTCGTGCGCGGGGTAATCTTGCGGCGGACATCCTCAGGGTCAATCTGCCATGTTTCCTCTAGCGAATCTGTGAAGACGGGCGTCGCACCGGCCTGAATAATAGTGTTCACGGAGGCAATGTAGGTCAGTGTAGGCACAATGATTTCATCGCCCGGAGCAAACCCAAGAGTCTCGAGCGCCAAATGAAGCGCAACAGTCCCGTTAGAAACGCTTGTAACGTACGGCGCTTGAATGAACTCACTGAATGCAGTCTCAAATCGGTCTACGAAAGCACCACGGGAGGATATCCAAGATCCATCTATGCATTCGATGACGTATTCTTTTTCTCTTCCTCCGAGAAACGGCCGATAAATTGGAAGAAATTCACTGACTGTTGCACTCGGCAACAGCCGTCCGTCTGCGACTTTGCGCTCCATACCCGATTGCCCCTGCCACGGTTAGTTTTTTAGCCCGTCTTATTCGCGAGAGGGCGCCTGAGAGGCTGGCGAGCGTGGTGTAAAGCGCTGATGCGGCGTAGGATTCGGTTGTGAAGCCAACCCCATCACCTCAACCGCGAA
>NZ_JASAUS010000237.1:0-7729 GCF_029953005.1 Bradyrhizobium sp. Mp27
TGCCGAAAGTCATCGCCGGTGTAAAGTTCATCGACGGAATCGAAGTCATTCCGAACACTGAAAGCCACGCCGCCTGATCAGGCCGCGTCACCCAAAATCAGCCATAGCTCCTTTTATCCCGGCATGGAGCCAGGCACATGGCGAAGTGGCATAGCCGCCACCTTCGAAGCCGCGCGCGAGGCTTTCGAGACTGCATGGTCGGAGCTACAGCCGAACATTCCCGACAATGCCGAATGGCGCCACGATCGCGACTGGCGGGCCGAGGTTGCGGCCAAGCGGACGCGGGGCGAGAAGCTCGACAGCGAAATCCGGAACACCCTCATGCGCTGCGCCTGCGGGACGACATTCGACAGATGGAACCCGGCCGAGAGCTACCCGCACCGCGCAATCACCGCGGTGCAGGCGGCCAATGGGACACACCGATGAAGCACGCCGAAGAACGCCCCTATGCTGACCCGGAGGCGGCCGCGCGCAAGCTCGTCGAGCTCGCGGCCAGCGTCGAGGCTGTCCAGGACGGCCGCATCTATATCGAGAGGATCAACGCGCCCTTCTTGTTCAAGCTGAAGGGGAGAGCGAGTTCGGCGCCGGGCTCAAACACGCGATCGAGCGCGGCTGGCTCCATCTGCACGAGAGCGGGACTTATGTTCGCTTGCTAGGCCCGGGCGGCCTACTCACTCAATAGATCAGGGGTGAAGGACAACCAGCCCGAGAGAAGCGCGCAGAAACCAATTCCAACATAAGGCAATGCAAGGCGCATCGAGTATTCCCTCCGGGTCGCGAAATATGCCGCCAATCTTTGATGGCAGTTGGCCGACGACAACGAATCTGAAATTAAGAGGCGGCCAACTGCCGCGGCCTTAGTTCATCTTGCGCCTGAGCTTCCGAACGATCTCACGAAGCTCAGCGACATAATCCTCAATGATCCGCTGCGCTTCCTCCAAGCGAGACGGCTTGGGCTCTTTGGGCTCGCTCTGTTCCTCAGGCTTTCCCATGAGGCCCAGCGTGTCTGATGGCGGCCAGCGTCTCTTGATCTAAATCAAATCAGGCCAAGCCGCCAACTGAGGCCGCCTCAAATCGTCAGTATTAGCCAAACGATTAGGCCAGCGTTCACGGTGCCTACGGTGACAATGCCTGCCTGAATAAGTCGCTCGGTCATGGCGCCCTCGCGAATTTGAGGGAAAATTATGCACCAACTAAAAGTGGCTATGCAGATTTAAGTACCGTCACGGACCTTGCGTTCGAGCATGGCCGTCTCGACCTGATCGGCAAGAACCGTAAGGTGGCTGGCCAGCCTCTCGAACAAGTCCCGTTTGGCTTTGTCAGTGGCAAGATCGCTGATGAGCTTGCACTCGGCCGCGTCGGTCCGCAGCTTTTCCAATTGCGCTTGATAGTCCCGCATAGCACGCCCCGCCGCGCGTACCTCTCCCTCGGCTGAATTTTACCACAGCCTTAAGCGCGCTGTCAGCGCTCACTTGGCGGCTGCAACCCGGCGGACCTGAGCCATTCGCTTATATGCGAGCCGGTCTCAGCCTGTCTGGCTCTGCGGATAAGGGTTTCGCGCTCAGGACCGCGCGGGAGCTTCTTCGCTTGCTCTCTCAGGCGTTCGGCTTCTGCGGCAAGGCGCTCTTCGAGGAATTGGCTTTGCTTGAACCGGCGACGGTGCTTCATGATTGGCCTCGTGCATACGGGTCCTAACCGTAGGGTTTGAAGCACAATTTAGCCTGTTCCGCGCGGGCGGCATTAATAAATGCTTGAAAAGCTAATTTTGCCGCGACGGTTCGGGCGCTCGGCGAGCTCTCCGCCCATCTGGTGGTCTAGGCCGAGGTTGGACGGAGAGCCGCGCGCCGGAGCCCCGTCGCATGACATGCTAGGAACGTGCCATGACAGCTGAATGAAGCTGCCGGCGCGGCTCAGTGGATGTTGAACTTAAGAGGAAGGCGAAGCTCTGCAGCGCGCTCAGCCTGATCCTTCTTGCGGAACTGGTTTTCGGCCTGCTCGAACCTGGCTAGTTCTTTCTGCGCGGCCTCTAGGAGGCGATTGCGCCAAGCTGCATCGCGCTGTGCGTTTTCCGTCATTGGCCGGATTCCTCAAACTACAAACGGCACCATCCCCAGATAGGCCGGACCACGGCGAAAGGTTCGGTGGAAACTGCGAATTTCTGACGGCGGCGAGAGCACGGAAACGAGCCCTGTGATTAGGCCACTTGGCCCGGAAACACGCCAATGCGAGCCACAAGACAAGGGCCGCTGCCTTGGTACAGCGGCCCTTCTTCCGGGTTTCAATATTTACGAAATGAAATCTGCCAGCCTCCCCGGTTTTGCCGAGTTTTCCCGACTATCTCTGTTCCGTCAATAACATTTGTGAGGCGTGCCGGAGCAAACGGCTGCGGATAGGCGGGCAGAAAGCGGACGCGCTGGGGCTTGCCCGACGCGCCACTACCGAAGTTTCCCGGCAGCTGGTCGGCACCTGTTTCGGGAAGTGACCGTTTCAAAGGAACCGCAAGGGTGGCGAATATTTGAGTCGTCGCCGGCTCCCGGCAGAGCTGGCGGAGCGGCCCCGGTCTACCCCCTTGATCCCCCCGCAGCCGGGGCCGTCTCTTCGCCCTTTGCAGTATCGGAGTAGCGTATGCGTTCCTCGCCCTCGATCGTGCCGGCTGACCGCCTCGACCGCGACATCTATCTCGTGCTTGAAGACTTTGGCGCGCGTGCCGGTTGCGCCCGGCGCGAGACCGACGAGGCTGACACCGACCTCGATATCATCCTGCAAAATCTCCTGTCCGGCCAGTACGCCTATCCGGTCCGAATTGTATCCTTCAATCCCGTCGAGGGGTGGTCGCGGGATGCTACTTCCGAGGTCGCCGACGCACTGGCCCAGCGCGCAGCCGACATCTCATCTGCGCCGCAAGACTTCATCGCCGCTAACGCCACAAAGCGCTTCGACATGCAGCTCGCGCTGCCCTTGCGCGGGGTCGCCTGATGTCTAGCGAGGATAAGCCGGCGGCGGCCGGTGCCACGATCACGACGTGCGTCAACTGTGACGACCTCGGCTGGGTTTGCGAGAACCACCCGGACCGCCCCTGGGAAGGCCCACGCGCCTGCAGCTGTGGGGGCGCCGGGGCGCCCTGTCCGGCCTGCAACGCTGCTGGCGATGGGGAAGTGCCGCGCATGCCGGAAGGCTCTCGGGTCGAGGTCGACAAGGACGGCTGGCGGCACTGAGGTGCCTTGTAAGCGGCCCCAAGCGCGTTCGCAGTAGCGCCGAACGGTCGCTGGCGACTTCATCGGCGGGTCCACAAGAGCCGCCTTCGCGCTCACCCGCCCAATACGCACAGCGCGACCAGTCGTCTGGCCCAGCGCGAACCATCGACTTGGACGTAAATCGGTTGCTCCGTAATCATAGGGGAACGATGCTCTTCACTGCGGCGCGAACCCCGCTGTAAACTGATGCCGGATTGTGAAATCGATTCGCAGGAAGATGGCTAAATCCTCGAAACTTGTCGCCGCGAAGAATGGGCGAGTACTTCTGGTCCGACGACGGCGCGATAAGCGCTGGGCGTTCCCGGGCGGCCGTAAGCGTGCGGGTGAAAGTGAGACGAAGTGTCTTCGCCGCGAGATCACCGAGGAACTGCCGAAGCTAAAACTTGGGCCGGTGAAGCTCTGGAAAGAGGTAAAGGGAAAAAACCGTCAATCCGGACGACAGATGAGTGACGCGATCTTTGTGGCCAAGAAGGCGTCCGGTCCCCTGAGGATCGGCGATAAGAACGAGATCGATAAAGCGGCTTGGCGCAAGCCGCGCGGCATCAGACTCACGCCCACGTCGCGCTACATCCGGGACAAGTTGTTCCCGAAGTAGATCACGCGCTCGCAACTGCGGCCTCGAACCCAGCGGTCAACCGCGCAACCGTTTAGCGCGGGTCCAGACCTTACTGTAATGCCCCCAGGGAGGCGGCCAGAATGCGAAGCACAACTGGCCACCCACCTTGCATCTTCTCAAGCTAGTGGTCTAGCTTTTCGCGCACGATCACGCCGGTCTTAGGGTCGGCATGGAATTCCATCTTCTGTCCGTTCTTGATGCCTTCGCCCTCCCATTGGCCGTCGTCGGCTTCAAGCTTAGTGACCTGCGAATAGCCCGACTCCATGACCTTGGCCTTCACCTGCTCCATCGGCATCCAGTCAGGTCCGGGTTGGTCTGCTCTCGCTGCTGAGCCAATGGCGAGGGAACCGAGAACCAGAATTGTGGCCAGCTTCATTTTGGCCTCCTCTCGATAAAAGGCTTCAACGGGCGCGCTGAATTGATGTTCCTCTGTCTCGCCCGCGGACTTGGTGTCAGATCGACGCAAACGAATGGACTTCCGTTTTGGACCTCTGGGGACAAGATGGCCGGCTTCGGGTCAGAACCGGCAATGCGGCCCTTTCTTATGGCGCTCGGCGGCGAGGATCTGCGCCAGCTGCCGTTGACTATGCGCAAGACCAACCTAGCGCGCCTGTTACGCGTCCGGCCGGACGGCATCTTTGTTGCACCGTTTGCGGGCGGAGAGGTCAGGCCGGATCTCTTTAAGGCTGCCGGTGCAATGGGCCTTGAAGGATTGGTTTCGAAACGCCGCGATCGCCGCTACATCGCCGGCCGCACAAAAGAATGGATCAAGGTGAAGAACCGAACACATGCGGCGATGTCCAGGCAGTTTTAGAAATATGTCACTGAAGGTCGTCCTCTTCCTTGACGAGAGTTAACAACCGGAGCGTCAGGAAGGTGAACAGCGCGATCGTCACCGCGACATCGTAGCTGCCGAGCCCGACCGAGACTCCGATCGCGCCGGTTGCCCACAGGCTCGCGGCGGTCGCGGTACCCTGTACCATATTGCCCTGCTTAAGGATCGCGCCGCCGCCGATGAAGCCAATGCCGGTGATTAGGCCTTCGATGACCTTTGCCATCCCGTCGGGCGAGGACGCCAAGAGATGTTCGCTGGCCTGGATGAAGCCGCAACTGGCGAGCGCGACCAGCGGAAAAGTACGGAGCCCCGCGCTGCGCGCCCGCTTTTCGCGGTCCCACCCAATCGGCACGGCGAGCGCGAACGCCGCCGCCAGCGTCACGAAATGAACGCCTATCTGGAAACTGTTCAAGGCAAGTCCCTAAATGAAAGTCAGGAGCCATTAGACCAAGGAGATGGGCACCTCGGCAATGAGGCGTAAGGTTTCATCGCAAGCATCCGGTAGCTTCGGCCAGATGTGCATTGCGGAATCTGTGCCGCTGTTGGCGAATAGGCGGACATCGCGGATTTATGAAAACACGCCCTAAAAGAGGCGGCCGACTGAGGCGGTCCTGCTTCATGGGCCCGCAACGGAGGACGGCGATGCGCCCGCGGTCATCAAATTCAAGGGTTGCGCTGACGATGCCATCGCGAGCCACATAGAAGATCGTCGCGCCGTCTTCGCTAGGTTGTAGATCATCAGGCCCCGACGCTGGGTATTCCTTCAAGCGGCGCTTCCAGTAGGAGCGTAAGCTCTCGCGGCCTACGATGGTCACGCCGTCGCAAGCGCATTCGGTCACAGCGCCATCGGCGTACATCTGCACGATCGCTTCGACATCGCCAGCTCGGTAGGCGTCGAGCCAATCAACTGCTGCCGCCATTGGATCAAATGCCACCCGCGGCTGCGCTCCCGCCAGCATGACGACACCGTCACCGGTTCGCGCTGGGCCGGCCATTGGTTCCTTACGGAAGAGGTGCAGGCAACGGCGCCGTTCACCTCGGGAGTCCATATCGCGCGTCATGACACCGCTAATGCAGCCGGTCACACACCGCGCCGAACTTCAACCACCACGACCAGTTTTGCGAAGGCACATTCACGATGGCTGGTTGCCGGAAGGCTCCATCCAATCGTTCGGAACAGCAATTCCGGGCAATTACCGTCAATTACGTTGACAAATGGGAGAGAGCGACGGCGCACACATTGCCTAGGCCGGAAATCCCTTGCGCTGGGCGCCGCGATGCTCGTTGTTGACCCATGGCGGACTTACTTACGGTGCTATTGATTTCCCAGGGAGGATCATCCCGCCGGTCCGGGAATGAAGCACCGCCACAAAGGAGTCATTCTTCCATTGTCGTATGACGGCCACCACCAAACCATCGCCCTGCCGCTGAGGTTCTGCCCGTTGACTACGACAGAGTTTGGCACATCAAACCATTGCCCGGGTTCGTTTGGCCGATGCGGATGCTTCAGAAGGACTCTATAGCCATTTTTTGCCATATCCCACTCGGCCTCCGCCTGTTGGCCGTCCCCACCATCACAGCACGGCTCACCTGCCCTATTCTTGAGACTTTTGAACCAAGCGTTCAGTTCTGGTCGCATCAGGTCATGTGAATAGGCTGTGTTGATGCCGAAAAATGTGACCGCACACAATCCCACCGTGCCGGCTACGATCAACCGATAAAGATGCACTGGGTGTCCATTGAAACTGGTCATGGAAACCTCCGTTTCCTAGCCCGTTTGCGTGGGTCATCGGAAACGAGCGAAGGTTCAACCGGAAGTACACTTAGGTGCCGATCAGTTCCTCGGCATGCTTTGCTTTTTGACGTGACGCCGAGTCAATTTGGCTTCTTGCCTAACAGCGAAGTGGCGACGCCCCTCACTGTGGTCAGCTTAGTGGGGCGCAGCGGACGAGATTTGCTTACGCTGAGTTTTTCGCTTTTGACCTGAGCGGAAGTCCCGGTGCTGATCGTTCCGCAGCGGCCAAATGGCGCGTTTCAGGAGCTCAAAAGGAGGCTAGGATAACTACGTGCAAGACCTCAGCGCAGACGCCGGCCTCCGGCTCCTCCGCGGCTGGCATCAGCGAAAACTCATGGAGGATTTCGCGATGAAATCGCTGGCCTATGTAACGCTATTTGTCCTCGCGCTTATGCCGAGCTACGCCTTCGCTCAACAGTCAACCGGCCACAAGATGAGCGACGAGGAGCTGATTAAGCTGTCCTTGTCCGCGGCACCCGAGGCCATCGCCAAAGACGCAACGATCGTCGCTATGGATCACGACGGCAAGATGCGGACCTTGCGCAAAGGAACTGGGCAGTGGACGTGCATGCCGGGCCATGCCGATCCGGCCAACCCCGACCCGATGTGCGGCGATCAAAACGCGATGGAATGGGCGACGGCATGGATGGAGCACAAGGAGCCACCGGCGAATAAGGTAGGGTTCATGTACATGCTGCAAGGGGACGGAGGTGCAAGCAACACCGACCCCTATGCAACAAAAGAAGAGCCCGGCAACAATTGGATCAAAACCGGCGCACACGTAATGATCGTGGGCTCTGGCGCTAAGATGTTGGATGGTTATCCACGCGACGCGAAGGCCGACCCAACGAAGCCCTATGTGATGTGGCCTGGCACGCAATACGAGCATTTGATGCTGCCGGTCCGCTGATCTCGCGATCCTGCATCCGCGCCAGGACGGTTCTGTGCGGGGCGCGCGCGATGAAACGCGCGTCCCTATCGGTCCTGCTGCCCCGATGAGTCCGCTTGCGGCCCCTTAGCGGACTTCGTGACGAGTCGGCTTCTGCGCCGCTGTTGGCGAATAAGTGGGTACTGGCCGAAATAGGCCACTCGCGAAAGCGAATTAGGCCACTGGTAGGAACAGAGCTGGCCCCGCAAATTCGGACAGTAGCTTGAGTGGATTTTCTGCCTGACAGCGGCGAGGATTCTTGCTGCGAATCAGGAGCGAAGATGACGAAGAAGAGCCGCCG
>NZ_JASAUS010000238.1:0-7665 GCF_029953005.1 Bradyrhizobium sp. Mp27
CGCCCTCCCGACGCAACGACAAAACCGTAAAGCCCCGCGTTCAGCATAACCCGGCAGGAATCCACTTAAATCCAGCGGGGCGCTGTCCAAACAACCGGGGCCAGCTCTGGGGAGTAACGAGAATGGCGCCAAAATTCGCAATTGATGTCGAGAGCGCGATCGGCAACACGCCGATGCTGAAGATCCGCGGACTCGACGACAACATGGCCGAGGTCTACCTCAAGCTCGAGCAATTCAATCCCGGCGGAAGCATCAAGGATCGGATCGCGCGAACGATGATCCGGGAGGCGGAACGCCGCGGTGATCTTGGTGCGGGGACCACGATCGTAGAAAGTTCCTCCGGCAACACCGCCATCGGCCTTGCCATGCTCGGCACATTGAAGGGCTACCCGACCTATGCGATCTGTGACCGCAACGTGCCGGTTGCGAAACTGTGCCGGATTCAGGCGCTTGGCGGCAAGATCATCTATCTGCCGAGAACGCCGCCCGGTTTCGATTCCGTCGAGTTGCGGATCGCGCTTGCCGAACATCTGGCAAAGACCGTGCCCGGCTGCATCACCACGGCGCAGTTCTCCAATCCCGACAATCCGAAGGCGCATTACGAATCGACCGGTCCGGAAATCTGGGAACAGATGGATCACAGGATATCCGCGGTGGTCGCAGCAGTGGGAACTTGCGGGACGATCAGCGGTATTGGCCGCTTCCTCAAGGAGCGGGATCCGGCAATTCAGATTGTCGCCGCAGAGCCGGTAGGATCGACGATCTTCGGCGGCGAACGCGGAAACTTTCTCATCCAGGGCGGAGGCCTGAGCTTCACGCCGCCGAACCTCGACAGCCATGTCGTAGACGACAGTCACCGCGTCAGCGACGCCGACGCGATCGACGCCATCCATTGGCTGGCCCGCAGCAACGGCATGATGGTCGGCGGGACAGCCGGATGGGTCGTCCATACGCTACTGAACTTGGCGCGCCACAGCTTCGGGCCGAAGGACCGCCTGGTCGGCGTGCTGCCCGACGGCGCCGATCGCTACATCGACTCGCTCTATGAGCCGCGCTGGCTCGCGGCCAACCGCTTCTGCCTAACGCCGGCGCATTCGCGGACGGAACAGGATCCGCTGCTAGAGCCCGCATTGAGTTTCGGCTGCACGGTGGGCGGATGGGACGAAGCCGTTTCTTCCGATATCAGGATTCTGTATCGGGAGCTGGGCCTGACAGTTCCGGAGCAACAGCTTGCTCAAACCTGAAGACGACCGGAATTCCAGCCAGTCGAGGTTGAAACGGGCCAGATGCTGTCTGCAATCTGACCCGTGCCCAATCAACTCATTGCCCAATCGTCCGACCCCTTGATCCCAATGGTCCGAACGCTGATCGGTCAACACATACGTCCAGCTGGCGGCAAGCTGTTGGCGACAATCGAGTCCTTCCAGCAGCCTTTACGTCATCTTGACCGTACGCGTAACCGCGTTTCACCCGCCAATTCGTCGCGGGAGCGCGGACCGACCCGGATCTGGTGGAAGAAATCCTCCGAGCCAGCTGGATCATGTTCGCTGCTTTCGCTGGACGAGACGGGTCGGGTTCGGCAAGGCTCGCCAAGAGAGGAACTGGGTTCAGCTCTTATTTCCCGACGTCGCCAGCTAGGCCTGTTTGGCCTAAGCCAGCTAGCTAGCCTCCATCTAGGCCGTCTAGGTTTTCACCTAGGCGCCCTATGCGGAGTTCTAAGCAACCTTGGCCTTTGCCGCCTACATGGCCTACGCCATCTAAGCGCCCGCCGTCTAAAATGTCTTGGCCTACATGAGCTAGGCACGCAGACCCTAGACCGACATGAGCTACAGCATCATCACGTTTCACCTCCTTCCAGCAGTTAGACTGCGACACCCCGCTGCGATGCGGGTGTTCCGCGTACTGGACCTTTTGGCCCAGCGACCGTCATTGGCGCCGAAGGCGGGACTTGAACCCGCAGCCTGTCAGCAAACGAAAGGGAACGCATGTATATGGAAAGACAAGCTCCGTACCCCTTCCCAAGGGAAACGGCGGCCGCGCCTGGGTCTGCGCGCGCTACGTTTCAGGGGTCGGTAGACTTGCCGCCTCGACATGGCGTGATTGGGCGCACGACCATGCGAGAGCGTTTTGACCATTGCCTTCATCCTTTCTCGGCCTCCAGAAGCAGGATTTAGAATCCTGTGCGTCTGCCAATTTCGCCACTTCGGCATTTGATGCGCCTCGCAACTTTCACTGCCTTTGAAAAACCGGGCAAAGACCGTTGCGAGATTTCGGAAACGCAATGACATCCCGAATCTTGTCACTGCCAGTCAGGAGCGCCAGCAAACGATCGATGCCAAGTCCAAATCCGCCGATCGGCGGCGCGCCACAGGCAAGAGCGTCGATGAGGGCTCCGAACATAGAGCGACTTTCCTTCTTTGACAGCGACAGTTTGCTGAATACGGCGTACTGCAACTCCAAATCACTGATCAGCATTGAACCGCTGCCGATCTCCTCACCATTCATCACGAGATCAAAGGCGCGACCTTTCAGTGCAAGCAATTCGTGATTGCGCGCCGCCGCCAGCAGCGCGGTCGGATCCTGCGGTGCAGTGAACGGATGCGAAAACGCCTTCAGGCGGCCCTTCTCCTCGGAATTCGCCTCAAAAAGTGGAAAGTCGTAGATCCAGACCATCCTGCACGATCGCGGCCGCTGTGGGCGGCCTTGCAGCCATTGATACAGGTCTCGGGACAACTTGGCGTGGCTGTGCCAGTCGCCTTTTATCAACAAGCTGGCACCGGCGGCATAGCTCTGCGAAACCCTCAGAACCTTGGCGATGTCATCATGGTCGAGCCGAAAAGGAAACCGCATGTCCTGTCGAGCGTCTTGGTCAAGATAACCAACTACGTCCAACCGACGACGGGCAGCGATACTGGAAATCTCGGTGATCTCTCGCTGAGAGAAAACAAGACCCGACGGAAGGTCGCAGGTCATCAATTCGCTTTCGCGAGAACCATCGATCAGCTTGCAGGGCAATTGCCGAAATCGACACGCCAAACGCAGGTCCGGCTTATCGGACCCATAGAGCCGCTGAGCCTCCTGGAAAGACAGCCTTTCGACGTTGAGGTCTGCTCGCATACCAGCGACATCAAAGCAACACTGAAGCACCGTTTCGACCAAGCACATCATTGATGCCTCAGTTGCGAATGCGGCTTCCAGATGCAGCTGAGTAAATTCTGGCTGCCGGTTTACCCGTGAGTCTTCGTCCCGGAAGCACCTGCCCCATTGAAAATATCGCGAGACCCCGCCGATAGTCAGCAGATGACCAAACAGTTGTGGAGATTGCGGCAACGCATAGCGCAAGGCGGCGTCTCGCGAGCTGGTCACTATGAACTCGCTCGCGCCGGACTCGGATGGCGCCGCCAGAATCGGAGTCTCGACGTGGAGATAGCCATGGGAATCGAGAAGTTTTGAAACCTCTAGCCAAATCCGATGCCGAAGACGAAACACGTTCTGGAAGCTTGGATTTCGAAACTCAAGATAGCGGTAGCGCGAGCGCATCGCGTCCACGCCGTCCTCTGGAGGCGGCGACCCGGGCGGAGGCTGCGACGCAACAGCCAGACGCTCGACACTTCGGGCGATGAAGGACGTTTCTGTTCGGTGAACTTGAACGCGCACGACAGTCCCGACAGAAAGCTCTGGTCGTTGATCCATCGATGCCGACCATTCAACAACCACAATATCCCGCCCGTCGAACAGCGAAAATGTTTCATGGCCCGCATCGTGGTGCGTGACCCACCCTTCCAATACGGCCACATCTGCCTGGATCGAGATCGGTGTGGCAGCCTCCATCACGGCGCAGCCTCCCGCGTTACAACGAAGTTCCCAATAAACAGCGCGTCGATCTTGGTCTTCTGAAATGTTGCGACCGCCTGGGCTGGCGTACACACGATCGGTTCGCTGTCGTTGAAAGACGTATTCAAAACCAAGGGAACTCCAGTCATTTTATGAAAGCTAGAGATAACCTCGTGAAACAAAGGATTAGATGCCTGCCGAACGATCTGCAATCGGGCCGTTCCGTCACAGTGGAGCACCGCCGGTATCCGATCACGCCCATCGGACCTGGCTGGACAGGCGAACAACATGTATTCGTGACTGATCGAGGGGGTACCGAGCTCGAACCACTCTTCTGCATACTCCGCCAACACGCTGGGGGCGAACGGACGGAAGTCCTCACGGTGCTTTACTTTGCCATTCAACACTTGGCGCATTTCGGGCCTTCGCGGGTCGGCCAACAGTGAACGGTTTCCCAGAGCGCGCGGGCCGAATTCCATGCGTCCTTGGAACCAGGCAACGACCCTGCCCTCGGCGATCATACTGGCGGCTTCTTTTGCCACCGAGCCGCTTCGCCTCGGTTTGAGACCAACCTCGTTCAGAGCAGAAATGATCTCTTGGTCGCCGAATTCGGGTCCGAGATAAGGCGTCGGCGTGTTAAGATCCCGCCGGCCGCGGACCGTTGCATGATGCAGTAGAAGCGCCGCACCTATCGCGGTGCCGCTGTCATGTGGGGCGGGCGGGATGTAGATTTCTCGATACCGACGACCATCGTTGATGAGTGCGTTGGTGACGCAATTGAGCCCAACACCGCCGGCCACGCATAGCTGATCGAAGGGTACCAGCCGCCTCAGGCGGCGCAGCAGAGCAGTTACGGCCGCATCCGTCGCAGACTGTAAAGCGGCCGCGACGTCGGCATGATGGGTTTGCAGCACTCCACTTAGGTTGCGTTCGATACCGAAAGCCGACTCGAGCCCACTAAAATCCGGCAGGCGAAAACGCATCTTCTCTGCATCGACGGCATAGCCTTCCTCGCCCACCGCAATCAGCGATGCAAACTGGTCGGCGAAAGTCATTGGATTGCCGTAGGCGGCCAACCCCATGGTCTTGCAAGCGTCGTATTCGGAGAAGCCGAGATAAGTGCTGATCTTCTCCCATAAGAATCCGATTGAATGCGGGTATTCAATCTCCTCGAGTATCCTTATCGAGTCGCCTTCAGCGCAAGCGAGCGTCGAACAAGCGGATTCGCCGATGCCGTCGACGACAAGGATAGCTGCCGCGTCGAAACCGGACGGATAATAAGAAGACGCCGCATGCGCGAGATGATGCGGGACAAAGTGCAGAATGTCTGTCGCGTCCCGCTTGAGCACTCGACTGACCGCGCCTGCGACCTCATCGAGACGCGACTGAAATGTACGTTCCCCATGTATGTCACCCCACTGCCCCGGCACGCTCAACGGATCGGGTGCAAACTTCTTGCGGCGCTCCTTCGGACTGAATGAGTATGCGACAGCTTCCACATCGCCGGCTTCGATCCCAGCCTGCCGAAGACATGACCGGATTGCCTCTTCAGGCATTTCATGTGGATTACATACGTCCGCCGGCTTTGCATGCTTATGCCGATTGAATCGCTCTTCCTCGCATGCAGCCTCGACAATCCCGTCGACCACCACAGCTGCCGCAGATTCGTGATACACCGAGTTAATGCCGAGAATGTTCATAGCTCAGGCCGCCACGCACGGTTGTTTCCCGATAAACGACAACACCAAGCACCGGAGTGACCCGCCGCTCTTCTTGAACTCTGACATCGCGCAGGGAACGACTTCGAAGTTGCGCTTCTCAAGAGCTCGGCGCAGTTCTTGTGTGCAATTGTCCAGCAGAACCTTGCGCCCGACAACAACGTTGTTGCAGGCAAAATATCTTGTAGCGTCTTCCTCGCTAACGGCTAGCGCGCCAGGTACCGCGGTCTTCAACAGGGTCACGGACTCTTCGTCAAATGCTGGCGGATAGTAGATCACCGTACTCTCATCGAGGAATGCGAGTGCCATGGCCAGATGAAAGAAGCGGTCGTCGACTATCTTCAAATGCGCAAGAATTCGCAATTCTGGAATAAGTTCCTTTAAAGTGTCCAACGAGCGGAGGTCCGAACGAACTCCGTGACCGAAGATTGCGCGATTACCAAAGAATATCACGTCTCCAAGTCCCTCGAACGCGATGGACTGATCTAGCGGACGAATAGTGTAACCGCGCGCGCGAAACCAGTTGGTATAGTGCTCGACTTCGAGTACGCGCTCCCTGACCCGAAAATTGCTCGGGACGAAAATATTGTCGAAGACCAGACCAGCGTCGCCGGAAAACGTCATATCCGGGCATCTCGGGTCGGGGTCAACAAAATCGACGGTGTCACCCAGCGCTCGCAACACAGCAACAAAACTCGACCACTGTTGATGCGCCAACGCACGATCAACCTTGATCCCGAGGTCCATCCAGGGATTGATCACATACTCAATCTCGAAAAATGTGGGAGGGCACATGATACGATGCATACTAACCTCCGTAGCGCCGGGCGCGCGCAATCCTCGACGTGGCGACGAGTTGATCTCGGAGACCCCGAGCAAGATCCAGTCCTAGGTCTTGTCCAAAGCGATATATTGCGACGTGCTCGTCGTAGAGTGCATATTCCGATCGCCGCCCAACTACACGCACACCGTGACGGCCTACCGTAATGCGGACGTCGCCCGATACCCACGCATTGACGTCATCAATATACGCATCGAGAGACGCCCGATGTGGATCGAACCAACCGCCTTCATACACGAGCCGCGACCAAGCATTGTCGATCTGCGTCTTGAAAAGGTTTTGCTCTCGGGACGAGACGAACCGCTCAAGGTCTGCGTGCGCCGCAATAAGAATTTCTGCCGCAGCTTCGCGGTAGAGCGCCCTCGATTTCAAGCCCACCCAGCCATCCTCAACTGTGTCGACTGGAATTGACCTCCCCATAGCGTTCAGTCGATCCACAATTTCGAGCAAGCCAAGTTTCATGCCGTCAAGCGCCACGGGAACACCACTTGCAAACGAAACCACCAGATCGCTCGTCAAGGCGCCGCCCTCTCCTTGTTCAGCCTCCCCCCAACTCTCAAGCGGCTGGCGCCACGGATCTGCCAGTGGTCCCGCCTCTATCGAGCCCCCCCAGCAATTTTCGCTAACTGTATATCGATCCTGGTTCGCGCCGGTACGGCTGCCGAGCAACTCGGATACGCAGCGCACTTTGAGATGCCCGTTCAAGGTGAGAAGTGCAGCTTCAAACCGAACTTGATCGTTCCCGGCAAATCCATGTATCACCTGAGCATCGGTTGCATCGGCGAGTATCGCCACGCAAGCCTCCGCTATCACAGGCCGAGATAGCGCGGCCGAAAGAAAATATCCGCCCTGATATCGCGCGTTTGCCTTGATCGCCCGTCGAACGACTTCATCGCAAAACGTTGCTCTTAGATCGAGTTCGATCACGTCCCAGCCCGCGCCAGCGGCGAATGCAATGCTTGGCTTTGTCGAGTTTAGTACCGGCACGAATACGGTCGCGCCGCCTTGCAAGCAGCAGACGAGATCAACGAGGGGCGTGTGATAGTCGTCGTAAAAAACAATCAGCGTCCGGCCACAATTGCCCATATCATGCCTCAAGAGATCTCTTCGAAGAGAGATCTCTTCGAAGGCACAGACGTCAGATCTTTCGCATCGCAACTTTTAGCCCGTCTTATTCGCGAGAGGGCGCCTGAGAGGCTGGCGAGCGTGGTGTAAAGCGCTGATGCGGCGTAGGATTCGGTTGCGAAGCCACCCCATCACCTTCAACCGCGA
>NZ_JASAUS010000239.1:0-7553 GCF_029953005.1 Bradyrhizobium sp. Mp27
TGCCGAAAGTCATCGCCGGTGTAAAGTTCATCGACGGAATCGAAGTCATTCCGAACACTGAAAGCCACGCCGCCTGATCAGGCCGCGTCACCCAAAATCAGCCATAGCTCTGGAAAAAGCGGCAGGCTTCTTATTGTGCCAAATATCTGGCCATAAGGGGCCTTTGTCAACACGAGTAGACCGTCACAAAAGCTTCAACTTTCGATAGCATGACTTTCATGTTTAAAGAAGGGGCGTTTTCATGAAGATCCGGATGTTATTCGTATTCGCCCTTGTAATGCGAGCGTCGCCCGCAATGGCCTGGGACAATTTCGGTCACATGGAGGTCGCCCAGTTGGCTTGGGACGCGCTTACCCCGGCTGCACGCGCGCGCGCGGCTCAACTCTTGCGGCTCAACCCTCAATATATCGGGTGGACAGTTAACGTCGCGCCGGAGAAACGCGATCAAATCGCCTTTCTCAGGGCGTCGACCTGGCCGGACTACATCAAGAGCGCGCCGGGTTATGTTTCAGACGGACCAGAGGGCGGCAACCGCCCCCCCCCCCCCCCGCGGAACCGGAAGCCAGCCAGAATGTCGGGTACGCCGACCTGAACATGCACAAGTATTGGCATTTCATTGACATCCCATTCTCACCGGACAGAACGCCTACAGAGCAGCCGGCCTCTCCTAACGCGCAGACCCAGATCGCACTGTTTCGTAGGACGCTCGCCTCGCCGGTCGCAACCGACGACGTCAAATCGTATGATCTCTCATGGCTTTTGCATCTGGTCGGCGACATTCATCAGCCGCTTCATGCCACCGCCCGATTCACTGCGGATCTGCCACATGGCGACAACGGCGGAAATAGCGAAAAGATCAATTGTAGCGGCTGCTCCGAGACTACGCTGCACTGGTTCTGGGACGACACGCCCGGCTTGGGCGACGATGCCGACGTAGCCTCTGCGGCAGCCCATGCTCTTCCTCCGCCTGATCCAAGGCAGGTCGCGATTCGTGACGAGAATGTCTGGATCAATGAAAGCTTCGAGCTTGCAAGACAGGTCGTCTATCAAGCGCCCGTCGGCGCAGGCGCCGGCCCGTTCACGCTTACCGAAGCCTATCGGAGTTAAGGCGACCGAGCTAGCCAAGCAACGGATCGCTCTAGCCGGCGCACGACTGGCCGTCCTGATCAACGAAGCCCTTGCGCCACCAGTCGATCCGCGCCTTGGCTGCGACGCAGCGACCCTCTTGCCGACGGTAGACCTCGCGGAGCCGGAGAATATCGACGTCGTCAAAAAGCGGCTACTCCACTACCGGTGCCGTGGGTACGAGGACGACGTCGCGAAGGCGCTCGGAAATGGATCGCAAAACGCGCGCCGCAAGTCGAACGCCCCGCCATCGTTTTGGATATCGATGAAACGTCCCTGTCGAACTGGCCGCGGATCTATCAGGATGACTTTGCCTACGTCCCGAACGGCCCGTGCACGTTCCGTAAAGACCCCTGCGGCGATCTCGACTGGCAGCAGAGTGGCCGCGCTCAGGCGATCGAACCTACGCTCCGGCTCTACAGGACCGCGCGCTGCGTCGATGAAACCGCGTCATGCAAACCCATCGAGGTCTTCTTCATCACCGGGCGTCGCCAAAGCGAACGAAACTACGAGATGACGAGCGTCTGGACCCTTCGCAATCTAGCGATGGCCGGGTACGGGGCTGTCAGTCCGGACCATCTCTATCTTCGTGATCCGAACGGCGGCGGCACCGTCGCCGATTACAAAACGACTGCACGCGCCGATATTGAAACCCGAGGATTCACGATCATCGCCAACATCGGCGATCAGTACAGCGATCTCGCTAAGGGTCACTCCGATATGACTTTCAAGGTGCCCAATCCGCTTTACTTCATTCCCTAAGCCTCACCGCCGTGGAGCCTGCGCTAGAGCTCGCCAATTGCCAGCGTTGCTGCAAGAAGCCCACGAATGGCCCATACCCTTGCGCGCTGTGCTATGCGCGGTTCATGTTGCCCTACAGAGATAAGACTGTTACGGCGCCGCGCATCTCAAGCGCTCTATTTTGTTAGCATTCCGCGAGATTACGGGATCATCCAGGAAAGCCGCCGATGTTTTTTCACTCAAGCCGCGAACAGCAGGCTGCGCAAATTTCCGGCGTAACAGATGTCTTTGGGGTTACGCTTCTAAACCGAAATCATCCCTTCCCGCTTCTTGTCGAGGAGGAAGAAAAGGTGCATGGGGCCCTTCTCGCGAATTCGACTCATGGCGCGCTGTTGCGAGCGTTCGGATCGATCATCCCCACACCGGACAGCAATCTCATTGTCAATTTATCACCACGCGAAGACCTGTCGGACATTGCGCCCTTGCAAGTCTATAATCGCGTCTGTTTCACGAAGGATCGCGTCCTCTCCAAGGCGCTTGCCATACACGAAACCTTCGCCAAGTTCTGCGGCTTTTGCCTGCAATATGCCACCACGCCCGGGCTTCCGGAGCGCGATCTCGACGCTCTTTGGGAGCGCGAAACCAGCCGTTATCCGCTTCTGAAAGTGCTGGCGCAGACGATCGCCGAGCCGCGAGAGACCAGGGACTATCAACCGGTCTTCTCGGTTGTATACGCCATCGCCAAGGCCGTTCTGAATATCGGCGAATTTTCTCATTTGCTCGAGCTGCCGACGGCAAGGACACTTCACGACGCGATTTCGGGATCGATCCCGCGCGAGCCGTTCGAGAAGCGTTTTGATGTGGCGATGTGTGCCATAGGAGGCGTTGGGTGGAATGGATTACGCAGGTTGAGCTCGGCGGCAATTGACCGGATGATCGTGGACGCTTTCATCGCAAATTGCCTGCATGGCGAGCCGCCCTTGGATGCCGCTACCCTGTCGGCCCGATCAGTTTTATTGGGAAAACGCCTTGCCAGCCTCGCACCGGGCATTCTCTTTTGTCATCTCGCCGACAGGCACCTCGGCTGGAAGATGGGCTCGTGGATTGATCTCGATGAGCGGTTTCTAAATGAGGATGGTACATTCAAGATATTCGGGACGGCGCAATCGCTCGGCGGCGTGCTCGACTCCGATCCTTCTTTGACTGTGACATATGATGCGTTTACCGGAACAGGGACGTGGCCAATTGGCGGGCTCGCGGAAGTCGACGGAGGGAACGTCGAGGAAACTATAGTGTATCTGGCGGTGAGCGAGGTAGGCGCGATCGATTGCTATACAATCATCACGAGTACAGACGGGAGGGTTGAGACGTTCGTGGATGAAGGGAATGACTGGCCAGAACTTGAGTCGAAAATCCGGTGTTTTGCGCCGGAGCGGACCGCGCTCGTCATGCTTCCCCCGTCATTTAAGGACTTTTCGATCAACGTTCCTGCCGCACAGCTGCTATCCGATGCCCTCTGTCATTTGGCGCATATAATCTATTGGAACGTCTCCTTCGGGCCGGGGGCAATCGTGCGATCTGTGTCTTACGTCTACTCTCCCCGCCCCGCCGCAGAGATTTCCGGCGTCGGCGCTCGCGGACCGGCTGGCCTGATGAGTGTTCGCTCGTCATCTGTCGGTGTTGCGGCCGCGCCGCTTTACGCCGTTGACATAATAGGGCGTATACTGTCGCGGAACGCCGGGATCGCCGAGCCGGCGCGCCGGATTAGAGAGCCGGCTCGAGCGATGACGGATGTCGTTCTCGATAGCGAAGGGAAAAGGGTCGATAAGAGCGTTGTCGCTGCAGTGCGCGTCTATGAACGATTTTACGAGTATCCGAGTCTTCCCGGCGAACTTCCATTCTATAACGCAATAGAGCTCTTTAACGCGATCATTGAACGCGGCCCACATGGAGGACGTTTGCGCACATGACCGAGCATGAATCAACGGCTGATCTCGTCAGCTCCGCTGCACTTGAGATGTCGACGGATTACCAAGCGGACTACAACGAATGCAGGAGGCTGGTCCAAGAGTTCCTCCAGGTCGATGACGAAGGCTTGTATCACCTGGAGCTGGAAGATGAAGGAACCGCAACGTTAAAGACCATTCGTAACGTCGTTCGTGGCGCTACGAAGGTGCAGCTTGTCGATGTCGCGCAGGCGCTCACCGTTGTAGGGGGCGCTGCCGCGGCCTTTCCTGGTGAGAAGCTCAAATTTTGCATAAGCATGGCGAGCGCAGGCCTATACTTCATAAGAGCATTTCGCAGCGCCTATGCAGTCAAGCTCGATCAGGCCGACGCAGCCCTTGTTTGGGCCCTGCATCAGCTCGGAGGTACAGCGAAACGGCAAGCCCTGCGACAAGAGTGGAACGCCGTCGTCGCTGCCTCAAATGAGGTCGAGGCCGAGACCACAGAGGCAAAGCTTGCCGCGCGATTGACCGAGTTAGAAAAACTGGGATGCGTCGCTCTTAAGGACGATGAGGTCCGGCTAGCGCAGACGGTCGAGCGCAAATGATCGAGGCCTTCTGACGAAGCCGGAAGCTTGCTCCGAGCATGGTCGGGCCGAACAAAGAATCAGACCGCGTCGCGATCCGGGCGCGGCTTCCGGCGGCTTACCTCTCCCGCCAGCTTTCCATGATCAGCCTATCACCAATGGCCAAGTCGTCGTCCGTGAAGAATGCAGATCGGCCTGAGAGATAGGCAGAAGTTGTCTCGATAAAGTATTCGATTTTGCAGGAAAGCCGGGTGTTGGGCCGCGGTTTCTTGCGTTTTGGGATTTTGCTTTCGAGCGATTCGTGATTCCCTGACGGACGGGTCATCGGCATTGGGGACGGCGATGAGCAAACCGCGGGATGATCGCCAGAAAGACCTGTTGCTTCCGGCGCTCGATCAAATCATCGACATGGGCCACCCGCTGGTGCGGTTGGCGGCGCTGATCGACTGGAAGTTTCTGGATGACCGCTTTGGTTCGGTGTGCCAAACCGGGCCGGGGCAGCCTGGCCTACCGACGCGGCTTGTCGCCGGCCTGTTCATTCTGAAGCACATGCACAATCTCTCGGATGAGGTGCTGTGCGCCCGCTGGATCGAGAACCCTTATTACCAATACTTCTGCGGCGAGTTAAGCTTCTGCCACCGGCTGCCGTTCGATCGATCGTCGATGACGCGCTGGCGCCAGCGGCTCGGCGAGGAGCAGCTCGTCGCGTTGATCCAGGAAAGTCTGTCGGTGGCACACAAGACTGGCGCCATCGGTCCCAAGGACCTGGAGCGAGTGGTGGTCGATACCACGGTGCAGCCCAAGGCCGTTGCCCATCCGACCGACGCGCGGCTGATGCATCGGGCCATCACCAAGCTCGTCGGGCTTGCCAAGCGCAACCGTGTGCCGCTGCGCCAGAGCTATCTGCGCCTGGCCAAGCGCGCCGCCATCATGGTCGGCCGCTATACCCACGCTCACCAGTTCAAGCGCGCCCGGCGCCAACTCAAGTTCCTGCGGACGCGGCTTGGCCGGATCATCCGCGACATCCGCCGCAAGATTGATGGCGATGCGGCGCTGGAAGCGCGCTTCGGCCCGCTGCTCGATCTGGCGCAGCGGGTGCGCAGCCAGGATCAGCATCAGCGCGGCCCCAAGGTCTATGCGTTGCATGCGCCGGAGGTCGAGTGCATCGGCAAGGGCAAAGCCCGCGCGCCTTACGAGTTCGGCTGCAAGGTCAGTATCGCCACCCCCGTGACGTCCCCGAAGGGTGGACAGTTCGTGCTCCATACCAAGGCGCTGCACGGCAATCCCTTTGACGGCCACACGCTCGGCCCCGTGGTCGCCGACATGGAGAAGCTCACCGGCGTGGAGGCTCGTCGTATCCACGTCGACAAAGGGTACCGTGGCCACAACTACCCGCACCGGTTCAGGGTCTGGATCTCGGGTCAGGTTCGCCGCGTCACGGCTTCCATCCGGAGCGAGATGAAGCGTCGCGCGGCTGTCGAACCCGTCATCGGTCACGTCAAGGCCGAGCACCGCATGGACCGCAACTATCTCAAAGGCAGCGTCGGTGACCGCATCAACGCCGTCCTCGCCGCGGCCGGCTACAACTTCGGCCTGCTCCTGCGATGGCTCGCAGAACTCTTGCGTGCCATCATCCGCGCCTTCGCCGAAACTGTCCCGGCTCAAAAGATCGCTTAAATCAGCGCTCGTCCGCGTTCTTCACGGAGGACCAAGTCGCTGACGGTTAGCGCGCTGCCGACCAGCGAGTCCAGCGATTGGTCGCCGAAAGCCGGTCCACCGCGCTTCCTTAGCACGTAGGTCGTTCCGTCGTCGCTCCTCAGAGTGACGGCTTCCCCTGCTCTTGGAGTCGCCACCGACGCGACATTGAGTGCAAGGGATCGCAGAAGATCGAAGGAAGGCGAGCAAAATCGTAGAAGTTTGGCAGCGAGAGAGGGACTCGCCCCCCCGACCCCAGGATATGATGCCTAGCGTCTAAGGGGTAGCGGCGGCCGCACAGCGATTTTTAACCGTTTTCCTCGCGAATTACCCCACTTTTCTCTTCCTTGAACCCTCCTCCCCTTTCTTTTTCGGCAGATCCGTGGTGCCAATGTGGTGCCAATCGCTGGGAGTGGGGAGAAAGTCGTGGGTCAAATCCGGGTCAAAATCGACCAGACCATCATAGAGAAGGCATTCGAGGCCGCCCGATCTGGGGCAGCTGGACGGGACATCTATGCTGATACCGAGCAGCGCAGTTTGACTCTGATCCGGCGGGGCCGCGATGTCGGCTGGTACGTCAAGACGCGGGATTTTACCCGCCGTTTGAGCGACGTGGCTAAGAGCTACAAAAGCAAGGATGCCTTACCACCTCGAGCGGCCCGGGAAGCCGCCGCTCGACTGCTGACGGAATTGCGCACCTCCCCGAAGGAGCGGGAAGAAACGGCTTCTACGCGGGTTTGGACCTGGGCGGACTGCGTGACAGCCCGCCTCCTCCTGCTGTCCGGAAACCGTGTGGTCGCGAGACGCATCAAGATTCCCTCGGCAGAAACCCTGTCCGACGTTCGATCGGCTTTCGGCATAGACCGAAAGACCGGCACCTTCAGCGCAGCGAAACGGCCATCGCTTACTGTCCTTCAGGATATCCCCCTCACAGCCCTTAACGCTCATGTGCTCGGCTCCGCCATACGAGCAATCAATGGCGTACGACCTCGGGAAAAATTCTTGGCATACGCTAAATCCATGCTGACCTGGGCTTACAGCAATTCGCACGAGTCTGGCTTCGTCGTGCCGGCACCGTGGTGGCCGCAGATTGAGCCACCGCAGCCCTCAAGCGAAGAAATCAGCATAATGCAGGCGAACGCCGAAAAGCTTCGATCCCGCAAAACGGGCTTTCGGGTGCAGCACGTGGGTGACCTGCTCGCTCGCCACGAAGATTTCTGCGCGGGAAAGGTAGCCGAGGAAAAAATCTCGCCAGGGATAAGGTGGGGCATCTGGTGGATCGCGCTAACGGCCAATCGCCGTGGGTCCACTACTCTTCTTGAGCGTACGAATGTGCAACAGAGCGACGCGCTCGGAGCTATGGCGGAATCTGGGTGATGACGGTGTGAGGAAGGCGGCGTATCGAGGCGGGTGACGAGCCTGCCAGAACCTCTCGAGGAGAGCGATACGCCATGACCGAGAC
>NZ_JASAUS010000240.1:0-7542 GCF_029953005.1 Bradyrhizobium sp. Mp27
CTCCGTCGTTGCCGCCTCCATACCCCCCGCCAACGATTTGCAAACACGTTGATCAACAGACTGCAATCCCCACGCCAAACCTTTGCGAGTGGGACGCGAACGTCGCTTACCAAAATCCCCGCGAACGTCAACGTTAATCTAAATCTGAGTCTGAGCGGGCGGGCCGACCTGATCGCCCTTGCGCCATCGTATACTTTCACGACGGCGGTGCTTGGCGGGCAGTTGGTCGTAGGCATGTCCGGCCAGTACGGCAGAGCCGCCACCAGTATCGCCGGAACACTGACAGCGATAGCCGGACCGATTGTGATGACGCGCACCGGAATGCTCGAAGGCTCACTTACCTCCTACGGCGACCTCGCGCCATTCGCGCAACTGCTATGGAGCCATGGCGTCGACAATTACATGGCTTACGTCACGGGCAATATTCCCGTCGGCGACTATGATCCGACGCGGATTCCCAACATCGGGCTCGGGCACGGCGCGATCGACATTGGAGGCGCCTATACCTATTTCGACCCGGCGGCAGGAAACGAAATCTCGGGCGTCGCCGGCCTTACCTACAATTTCAGGAATCCTGATACCCTGTACCGGAGCGGCATCGATTTCCACTTCGACTGGGGCGCATCGCACTACCTCACCAAGCAGCTTTTCCTCGGCATTGTCGGATATGCCTACCAGCAAATCACCGACGATTCCGGCCAGAACCCGATCCTCGGTGGCTTCAGGTCACGCGTTTTCGGTGTCGGTCCGCAAATCGGGTACGGCTTCCCGGTCGCAGACATGCAGGGCTCCCTTAGCCTGAGGGGATACGGCGAATTCGGTGCAGCCAACCGTCCGTCAGGATGGAATACCTGGCTGACGTTCACCATTTCCCCGTCCGCGCCTGCCGCCATAGCGCGCACGAAGCATCTGGTTGTGAAATAAACCTCGTGCCAACCGGACGTCGGCTGCGATCGGCCGATGTCTCAAATGGGTCTAAATGCGAAGGACTCAACGTAAGCAAGTCGGCCTCGTTGAACGGACCTCAATGAGGCGTGTCACCACTTCGCTGAGGGGCCAGACCTGGACTCATCGCCGCAGCAAACGACATGCACGAACCGCAGTGATTTACTCAATCAATCGTCGGCGCGGGCGAGTGATCGAGCACTTTGATCACCGTCTCGTACCTTGTCGGCGCGCATCGCGCTCCGTTAGTAGACACCACGCCGCACGGCACGACGCGTATGGCGGTAATCGCGACGGTCGACACGACGCGCAGTCACGCGGGCGCGCCGATACGTGTAGGCCTGCGCTTGATCAACGCTTAACTCCACGACGCCACGCGATGTAACCTGCGGCGAGACTGGAATCGTCGCCAACACCACTGCCGCAAACAGCAGCCCGACAATTGAGTAAGCCCTCATTGCACCTACTCCTATTATCTACCATGGCCGTCAATGTCGGCCACTGTCACCAGATGTCAATGAATATGTGCAGCGCATCGAGCGACATAGTTTTCGCCAAAGCTTTGCACATGACTGCTCCAGATACTCAGGCCAGCAGGAAAAGGCGTCGAGGGGAATGGTGCACTGCGTTCATGCGCGCTGCACAAATCATGGAATGCTCATGTCTCAATTGGGTCAAAAGCAGCGGTGGACGCCAAGTTGGATCGGCGTCCGGTTTGCCCCTGACAGCCGACATGACACGCGCTCAATCGACCTTCGGCTAAGGGGCCAACAAACCGCCGCTGCCGCAAATTCTAAGACGCAAATTCCTTCGTTGATTGGTCAATAGCACTTACTCAACTAGAGCGCGCACATTTCCAAATTTTCCCAACTGTTGCCGCATAGGCACATCGAATGCCAGTCGGCTCAGCTAGGTTCGAGCTGGAACGCCGGACATCCAAAAAAGAACCGGCATCGTTCGGGTGAAACGTGGATGGAGCGAGAATAATGAGGAAGATTTTGTTAAGTGGCGTGGCCTTGCTGGCAGTGAGCATGGCGGCCCCCGCGTCGGCGGCTGATATGGCGGCACGCCCCTACACCAAGGCGCCGCCGCCGGTGGTCGCTCCGATCTATGACTGGACCGGTTTCTACATCGGCGCCAACGGCGGATGGGGCCAAAGCCACAATTGCGTGGATTTCGTCACGCTCGCAGGCACAGTTGCAAGCGGTTGCCGGGATCGGTCGGGTGGCGTTGTCGGCGGGCAGGTCGGGTATCGCTGGCAATCCAATCAATTTGTGTTCGGATTGGAAGCGCAGGGCGATTGGGCCGACCTCAGCAACACGCGCGTCAGCCTGTTCAACCCGACGCTTTCAACCACAGTTAAGACCGACGCCATCGGTCTCTTCACGGGCCAACTCGGTTGGGCGTGGAACGCGTCACTGCTCTACGTGAAGGGCGGCGCGGCCGTAACCAGCAATCGCCTGACAATATTCGACAACACCACCGGGATCGGTCTGGTCTCGGCAGATAACACGCGCTGGGGCGGCGCGCTGGGTGTCGGCTGGGAGTATGGCTTCGCACAAAACTGGTCGGTCGGTGTTGAATACGATCATCTGTGGATGGGACATGCGAACAACTCCTTCTCCGTGGCCGATCCGCGGCTTGCGGCCGTACTCAACGACCGGATCAGCCAAGACGTGGATATGGTCACTGTGCGCTTCAACTATCGCTTCGGCGGGTATGGAAAAGCTCCTGTCGCGGCGAGATACTGATATCGCTCCAGTCTGCGCAAACCAAAGCCCCGGCTCGCCGGGGCTTTTTTGCGGGCTATGTATGGCTAGCGGTTGCTGCATCTTTGCAATGTCTGAGGTGGGTGAGAGCGCCGGTTTACAGATGTTGCGGCTGCTTTCGGTCAGCCCAATAAGCCGACGATAGTTGAGCGGCCTCGAACTTCTCAGGCCGGAGTTGCTGCGAGACCGACGCATCCTCACTCTCTCGCCGGTAGGGGCGCTCGCGAGAAAGCTAACTTTGAGCGGCTCGCCCAGGAAATCGATCCCTTTGTCGCGGCGAATGGAGAGCTGGCCGGCCTAATGATATTCGCAAAGGCCTTTCCGGGGTGGGACAGCTCAAGCTCGTCGGAGGCTATCATCGACAGGTGAAGCGCGTGGTCGTCGTGACTGACAGCGAGCTCTTCAAGGCCATACCGCGGATGGCGAAGCACTTTGTCTCGGCGCAAGTTCGTCGATTTTCGTCCGATCAAAAAGCGGAGACGCTGGCGTGGCTGGAAGCGCAATGATCCATATCGGCGTGATCCGCCCATAGTGCGCCCGCCAGGACAAGCCCCGGCTCATAGGATGGAAGTATCGGGCTTCTGTTTGATCCAGATCAACCTCCCTTTGTTAAGCAGCGCTGCACTAACACGGCCTGTGGCAAGCACCGACGCAGGCGAGACGTGCCCCTCTTATCGACGATGGCCTTGAGGGCGCAGGCTTTCACTGCCGTCGCGTCACAGATGGAGCCTTCCGATGTGGATCCTGATGTACGTCTTCTCGTATTCAGTTAGTCCGGCCGCCACAAATGACAGAGCGGAATGGAGGGTCCTTCCGACCGTGGTATTCCAGGAATTTTCCAGTGAAGAGCGCTGCCTGGCAGCGAAGTCCAAACTGGAGGAGCGCTTGAAGGAGGCGGGAGCCAGGATGAGAAGCGGTTTGGAAGACTTGAAGAGCCTGGGTCAGGCTGACCCAGCGCAGATCATCATTGCCTTCAACGTCGAATGCGTACCGAAGTAGAGGCAGTGAACCACGACCGCGCCGCGCGCCAGACGGGAAGTCCTTGTCGAAAGCAACAATCGTTCGCAGGCTAGTTCTTCGACAAGTTTGGACGGGGGAAGGGAATCGAACCCTCGTATTCAGCTTGGAAGTCAGACGCGGCCGCCGGGTACGGCAAACTGTCAGAAACCATTCGGCGGTCGCAAGAAATGTAAGCGCATAGCCGTCCGATAACTGCGGGTGTCCCACGATCGCCTCAGATTGCCGCTCCAAACCTACGAAGGGTTCATTCCGGAGGCAGGCTGCCGAGTCCTGCTACCCGCTACCCGAACGCCCAGTGACGTCGTTCCTGCCGCAACACATTCGAACGTAGTACCGGGGTCAATGCAATGTTGAGAGGCACAAACATGAAATTCCTGACGGCATTGCTCGCTGCAGCATTTTCACTGGGATACGCGGGCCCAAGCGATGCCGTGGTGAGGATTACCAACGATCGGGGTGGGTTGATCCAACGTTACTTCGATCGGTACGAAAACTTGAAGAACACGGGCCAGACTGTGATCATCGATGGCCTCTGCGCCTCGGCCTGTACGATCGTCCTAGCTAAGATCCCTTCGGAAAGAATCTGCGTAACTGAAAGGGCAAATCTTGCCTTCCACGCAGCCTGGGACCTGGGGGCTGGCCGACGCCAAATTACAAATCCAGAAGCCACACGAATAATGTATTCAATGTACCCGGCTCCGGTTCGGAATTGGATCGCAACGCGTGGTGGTTTGTCTCGTCACACAATCTTCCTGCGCGGCGCGAGGCTTAAGGCGATATTTCCTCCTTGCTATCTAGACGCTGCGGTTTTCCTGCGCTCGTAGTTGATCAGATGCTGGTCTAACCCAGCCGTTCCGCGCGAGGCGTTAACATATTGGCGACGAACCACTGTGCACCCTGAATGGGTATTGTGCCGCCGGCAGCGAACTTCATTCGATCATGCAATGAGGAGGACAGGATTCAGGCGAGGTTCTGCGGGGCAGAGACTTCCTCAATTCGAGCGACCTCGTAACTTCCCAACGTCGGCATATTGCTGCGCGAACCGCCGGGCCTCCTCTGCGCATGGCTTAGGCTCAGGTACGTTTTTGCCTGGGTCGTCGTCAGAGTTGTCCGTAAATCTCACGGTATAAGGTGGTAATGGTTCAAGCCTATCCGGCCCACTGCGGATTCAACTAGGCCCTTGAGGTCAAAAACCGCCCAGTAGCCCTGAAAGGCGTGAATGAAACGCCAGCGATGAGTCAGTCGACCAGGCTACCGCAAACGCCCACACGAGCACTCCGAGCAAGTACGATACTCTGATCGCAGCGCCCGCTCGATCGATCCCGTTCAGACCGTCGTGGTGCACCCCTGCGACGAGACCTCCCTGCGCTGCGGCGTCCTCGACAGCGCCAGCGCGGGCATCATCCGACCGATCCTGGTGGGTCCGGAGGGAAAGATCAGAGACACGGCCGACACTCACGGGCTCGACATCGCGAGAATCGAAATCGTCGATGCGCCGCACAGCGAGGCGGCCGCCGCTAATGCCGTCGAACTGATCCACGCTGCCCACGGCGAGATGCTGATGAAAGGCAGTCTGCACACCGACGAGCTGATGTGTAGCATCACGGCCAAGGCCGGCGGTCTACGCATGGACCGGGCCACAACCAGACATCGGCATCTGATCGATCACCTCGTTAGCGCGCAGTAGGAATGGTCCGAGCGAGTCGTTGAAAACGTAAAGCGCGTCCTGCGCGACCACTGAGCGACACCACGTCTCGCGGCGGCGGTGAGGCCCCCGCTCGGCCCGCGCGTGCGGCAACTCCTACCAACCACTCAACGGAAATCTACTGGTTCGCCCGTTCGGCGTCGGCGGTAGCCATGTATTTCGATTGGAAATGCGCAACCCGCTCGCGCCACATTCCGACGAACGCCCCCGATGTCAGCTTATCCACCGATTTCCACTCGGCTTTGACGGCCGGAAGGGTATTCCGCCAGATCGCGCGTTTGCACCATTTTTCGCGTTTCTCCCTCCCTTCGCTGGTGGCACACATGGATTTCCAAGCGATGCGATCGGGTTGGCTGATGTGCTCGGCGGCGCCTTCCCAGCCTTGTTGATGGATCAAGTAAAGATCACTCAAGGTCGGCTTCTTCTGCGTCACCCACTCGAACAGAATGCCTTCGGTAATGACCTTGTAGGCTGCCGCAATGGCATTGTCGCGGGGATCAAGAATCTGCCCGGAGCCGAATTTGTTGAACTCGTACTTGCTCAGTTGAAACAGGCCGATATACGACCCCGTGCGCTGCTTGGGGTCGAAACCGGACTCGATCTTGGCAACCGCTTTCATGAAATGGAAGTCCAGACCGAAAGCGTCGGAAGCGCGCTTGATCTCCTCGACCGGCGTTCCGACCGGGATGTCCTTGAGTGACTTTAAGACGATCTCCGCCGGTTTCTCGGCAGGAGGCAGTTCGGACCAGACGTAATAGATGAGATAGCGAAAATCCTGCGTCACCGGCGCCGAGTTGGAGGCATTGCGCGTTGTCGGCCCCGGTTGGGCGACATCATGGTGGCCCAAGTCCACCGATTCCTGCACGGGCGGTAAATCGGCCGACAGCATCTGCGACGGATCGGGCAACGCAACCACGACGATCGATTCCGGCTTATCCGAAGCCGCCGTCGTGTCGGTGGCCGTCCCCGCCGCGGGTTCGGCGGCCGTCGCCACTTCGGCGCCAGCCACAGCAGCGTTCGCGACAACGGTGTTAGCGACAACGGCGTTGTCCATTGCGATTGCCTGCGGTTCATCCGCGAGCCTGGCGTTGGCGGCGAGCGATGCTGCGCGATCCTCGATTGGCACTGCGCCGATGTTTTCGGTGCCGGCCGAACCGAAGCCAGCCAGCCAGCCAACGATCCCCCCCGCGAGAACGACCGTTCCGCAAAACGTCGGCACCACTGCCGTAAATCGCCGCGGGTTCATCATCCCGTCGCCTCCAAAGGCCCCACCCGAGCAATGCTGCACAGCCAAGCACGCGACGGGTGAATTTTCGGGTCGAGACATGGCCGCGCAATGGCGCAAACCGCGGTTCATCATCTTTTCCACGAAGTGTTGCCCGCATGCAACGCGCCGGCGGCAAGCAATTGTTCTGCGACGTAAGCGTGTTGGGAAGTTTCGGACCCATGCGACGCATGCGGCTAGTTCGCGGCGAGCCGGTCATGGTGAATGTCGGACCAACAGGTGCGCTTGAGTGGCCGTAGTCGGGGATGCCGTCCCTTCGAGCGGTCTGTCGTTGACGATTTATGGGATCATCTGAGCGAACCGAACCCATTGCCCAAGATCAAAGCGTCCGTCGCAACGGCCCTCACACTGTACATTGATCGGCCCGGCGATCAGCGCGACGGCTATTGCCGATTGTCTTCTTCCGGCAGATTGGCCTCGTCATTGGAATTGGTCCAATTTTCGACCCACTGCGACCAGATTTGAAGACGAGGCTATGGTCGGTAACGCCACGCTTTTTGCGTTGGACCTCGCATGCAACTTCACTGCATGAGGCACTGAATGAGGAGGCAGACTCCAATAATAGCTTTCGCCGCTTTCATGCTCTCTACAGGGATCGCACACGCTCAGTTTCCGTTTTGGCCGCAGGACAGGTTCTGGCCAGGCCACTACGCTCCGTTCAAACACAAGCACTATCACCGGCAGACAAACTCTGGATCTGCGAAGAAAGAGCTGGCCCCGGTTGTTTGGACAGCGCCCCGCTGGATTTAAGTGGATTCCTGCCGGGTTATGCTGAACGCGGGGCTTTACGGTTTTGTCGTTGCGTCGGGAGGGCGTAG
>NZ_JASAUS010000241.1:0-7530 GCF_029953005.1 Bradyrhizobium sp. Mp27
TCCGGCGGCTCTTCTTCGTCATCTTCGCTCCTGATTCGCAGCAAGAATCCTCGCCGCTGTCAGGCAGAAAATCCACTCAAGCTACTGTCCGAATTTGCGGGGCCAGCTCTAAGCGCCTCCTTCGGCTCGGCGGTCGATTAAGTTGACGATGCCCGACGGTCTCCTGTAATCCAAGAGGCCACAGATGCTCGGACCTCTCGTTTTTCCCCCGACCCAAGCTGTTCTTTCTCTCGGCGATCGTTTGGACCGCACTGACGATGCTGGTCTGGTATGGCTTCGCGAGCAATCTGTTCGAAGCGTCGACTCCAACATCGTTGAACGCGCCATCTGACCACAAACAATTACGAGAAAGAATAGCCTCTTTGCCGGTAGCGACGGCGGCGGACGAACCTGGGCGAACCATCGCAACACTGCTGCAGACAGCAAAGATGAATAACGTCGATCCGTGCGCCTGGCTCAGCCTAACGCCTCAGCGTATCGCCAACGGCTGGCCGAGCGGCGAAATCGACGCGCTTATGCCATGGAACCACGCCGCCTGACGGCCGCAGCTTGCCGCTTACCCTTCGACCGAGTACGTGGCAACGAAGAGTGGCAGACGCTCCGAACGCGTAAGCGCTGGCGGTGCCCATGCCAAGGCAATGGGGGCCAAGCTGGTCTTTGCGAAGCTTGACCGGTTCAACCTCAAACCGGGCTTGCTTCGGTCACCGCTGGCAACCGGCGACCCGGGGTTCTGCAGCGACATTCGTCAGCTTATCGACAGGTAGGCCTGCTAAGGGCAGAACGCTGCCACGTTGACGGCCCTCCGGGACTTATCTGGTCAACGAAATGGCAGGAAGCCTCGCAGCAGTATCGATCCATTTGCGCGTTTGGGCTCGTGTGAACAATGATCATGACACCCGGCCTGCTTCGCGACCTTGAGGAGCGGGGGTATTCTTGTTTTGGCGATGGAGATATTGATGAACACAGGACAGGCTCAGTGGAGTGCAGGTTCTTCCTCGGCCGCTTCTGAAGAGGGGGAGCAGGAAAGTTACCTCAGCGGCTTCAGCCGAGCCGTGGCGGATTTGCTCGAAGCCATGACAGGATATCGGACCCCGGCCTCCGCGCGCGCGCAGTTGCTGGACAACTGGGCGGCCGAAGAGGGGCAGGGCGAAGCCGAGAATCGGCGACAGGGACGCGCACGAATTAGGGGGGCGGACAACACTGGCTCGCACTCGCTGGATTTGTCCTCCCTCTCCCTGACCGCTTTGCCCGCCGCCCTGCCGCCAAGATTGCTGGAACTGCGCGCCAGGCACAACGAGCTAAGCAGCCTGCCCGCTAGCTTCCCACCCGGTCTTCAGCATCTTCTCATTAGCCATAACCGGTTGATCAGTTTGCCGGACGCTCTTCCGGCGACCCTCTCTCGGCTGGAGGTGGCCGATAACAGCTTGACCAGTCTGCCGGCCAACCTTCCGGCTGGGCTCGAGATCCTGAACGCAAGCGACAACCGACTAACTAGCCTGCCGGACGCTCTCCCGAGCAGGCTCACCTCGCTCGCGGTTAGTGGCAATCAGCTGACCGACCTCCCCGACTACCTCCCATCGGGGCTCATTGAACTCGATGTCAGCAGCAATCAATTGGCCGACCTCCCCGCCCCCCTTCCGAGCACCCTCCAATCGCTCAATCTCAGCGGTAACCGGCTGACCAGCCTGCCTGAGGATCTTCTTGAGGGGCGTGTACCGAATCTTAGTCTCAGCTACCCGCATTTGGAGAACCTCGAGTTCGGGGATAACCCGCTGCCGGACGACGTCCTCGCTAATCTGGCGACGGCTGAAGCGCCACCGCAGCTTGCGCAGCAATCTCTATATGAGGCTGCCGCGCAATGGCTCGCAGACGACCCGGCGACGCTGGCCAAATGGCAGCACTTTGCGGATGAGCCAGGCGCCCAGGACTACGCGCAGTTCCTGGAGAGGCTACGAGAGACCGTGAACTACGGCAATGACGAGTTTCGGCAGGCAGTGGCTGATGATCTGCAGCAGGCGGCCGCCAATCCGACATTGCGCGAGCAGTTCTTTGCGCAGGCGTCCGAGGCCAACGCGAGCTGCGAGGATCGTGTCACCTTGCACTGGAATGGTATGCAGACCGCGCGCCTCAACGCTGACGTCGAGGACGGGGTATATGACGATCGGCTTGGCGATCTGATCCAGCGCGGCCGTGTCGCCTTCCGCTTGGAGGCGTTGGACGAGATCGCGCGCGACAGGATCAACTCGCTCGCCAGCGGCAACCCGAACGTAGACGACATCGAAGTCTACCTGGCCTATCAACATCGGCTGCGCGAGCCGCTGGAGCTCAGTCACGTCGCCCCTGACATGCGCTTCCTGGCGGTCTCTCACGTAAGCGAGGATGATGCGACGGAGGCGCTCGACCTGGTCCGGGAGCGGGAAGCAAGCCAGTTCACCGACTTCATGGCAAGCCGCTGGCAACCCTGGGAGACGGTGCTGAGGCGCATCGCTCCAGACGAACATGCAGCGATGCAAGACCGGCTCGTCGAAGCCATGGGCGAAGAGTTCCAAAGCCGTCTGGATCAGCGACTGGCCGAACATGGTCTGGTGGGCGACGTCGATGCCGAGCGGGTGCTCGGAGCCCAAGTCCGAAACCAAATCGCAGGCGAGATCAAAGGCGAGGTCATGCACCGGCTGCTCGCAGAGCGCGGCCTAGAACAATAAGACTTCCCAACAGTCCCGCGGGGATATTCTTCGTTGCTCTGTGGCGCTGCCTCAAGATGGATCCTGCAATCGACATCATCTTTGAGCTGACGATTGCCGATTGGCGCTCGAGCGAGGAGGCTGAGGCGCGGCCCGTTGAGGCAGCACGCATCTACCGCCGTGAAGATCGCACGGTGTGCGGCAGCATGAAATGGTCGGCGCGCAGCCTCATTGCCGATTCCTTGTAAGACGGGATGCCCGGGCCTTCTACCGGGCTGCGGAATGCTCCGCCGGAATTCTGTCGTGACCGCGCGCCGCCTTTGCTTCGTACTCGTCCTCGGGCGAGCGAAATCGACGCGTCAACAACCGGCTTTGATCATCGCGATTGTCGCGGTCGGTCAAGTGCATGCTCTCAGTCGTTTGAACGAGCGGGAGCGCGCGAGCGGATCCATCGGAGAACGCATTGCCGAAGTTTTCGTCTTACTGGCGCACGATTTCATAGGTCACGCCAATGCCACGCGCCGCCAGCACTTCAGCACGTCCTCGACCATGCGCAAGCTCGAGAGGAAGCCGGAAATACAACCAAGCGGCATAGCTGATTACTTCCGGTGGGAAGCGATGGCGGCGATAAAGAGGGGTCCGGGCGGTCGGCGTGCTGGTCGTCACCACCCCCTCGGCGGCTCCAATTCGTTAACTTAACGCCATCCAGAGTCTTCCGAAGCCGTCGACCAGATGTGTCTCGATCAGTCTGCTGTCTTCCTCATTTAGACGGCCCGGCTTGTCGAACAGCGTCAGCGGAATGGTAGCTTCCCGACATCATGGAGCATCGCCGCGAGCCCGAGTCGCCCCAATACTTGCTGGCGAAATAATCAGCGCCGCCGCAGACAATACGTAAGCAGTGCTGAAAGGTGGCCCTCGTGAGCCAATGCGAACACAGGCTTTGAATTTCGCTTTATTTGGCTGCTCGCAACATTGGCGTGAGCGGCGGCGAAGAACCATGTTGTATTTTGCCAATGACCTCGAAGCCGTGGCTTTGATAAAAGGGGATGTGATCGGGATTCGAGCTTTCCAGATAGGCGGTAATGCCCTGCTCATCGCATCGTTGAAGAGCGTATTTCATCAACAATGTGCCAAGTCCTTGTCCGACCCAGTTCGGATCGGCCGCGATGAGAGGCAGGTACCAATGCGGCTCGGACGGATGATGTTCGGCCATTTCCTGCCGCAGGAGCGCCATATCTTCGGTGATCGCCGGGTTCAGGGACAGCGCCATTATTTCGTCTAACGCGGACTCGTCTTGCTGCACGCCAGGCGGCAGCCACAGGGCTGCGGCGCGGATCCCTTCCGTGACGTATGCTGTGCCGTGCTCGAATGCTGGTCCACCAGAGGCGTTAACGAACCGAGGCATGCTCCGAAGATATTGGCTTGCGTCAGGCCAACTCCACCGCATCAATGGATCGGCGGCAAAGCCGAGCACAATTGTCCAGACGGTGCTTGTTCGAATGTTTGCATTCGCACATTTGATATCCGACTCCGCCGGCATAATGTGGGTTCCAAATTTTCTGTCTACCTGTCAGAGTTACGTGGCACGACATAAAGAAGACGTGGCCGATCACCAGATTCCTGATATCGACCGGCTGCACCTGGGTTCTGCCCGCTGATGGTCATGTTCCGTAACGACTCAGAATAGATCCATCGCCCGGCACCGGCTCGCCGTGCTCAGCTTCCGGAGCGCTTTTTCATCACTGCAATCCCTGTGCCATACTGAATGTCGAGCGACGGCATCGTCAACTTAACCGACCGCTGAGCTGAAGGAGGCGCTTCTCAAAGGTTCGAGATTCGGCGATAGCGCTTGTCATGGAGATCTCGCGCCAAGTCGCAAAGGCTCGCTCGTGCCAAGCACGACGGAAGTCGGCAGTCAGGGCTCCGGGATAGGGGATGTGGAAAAGGTTCGAGACCTGATCGTGAACTGACAGAAATCGGTGGGCCTGGAGGAGTTGAAACGCATCATGATCCGCTCGCGTCGTCGCGTCGGCTGATGAGAATTCTCGGCCCGATTGTTGAGAACTTTGTGCTGGCGATGTTCGACCCAAAGGCCCGTCTTTGCCCTCGCAGCGCCGTACGAACGAAGCTTGTCCGTGATCATCACGCGCGGCGGCGTGCCGGCGGATTTCAAGAGCTTCTTCCTGAGCCGCTGCGCAGCGCGCGAGTCTCTTCCGCGCTGGATCAAGACGTCGAGAACGAAGCCATTCTGGTCGACAGCGCGCCAGAGCTAATGTTGTTCGCCCGCGATCGAGATAACGATCTCGTCCAGATGCCATTTGTCACCGCGAGCGGGAGCGCGCTCGGACCGATCGGAGAACGCCTTGCCGAATTTCGGTCCCCACTGGCGCACGGCTTCATAGGTCAACAGTGCCACGCGCCTCCAGCATTTCCTCGACTATGCGCAAGCTTAAGGGAAACGGGAACTACAACCAAACGGCATATTGACGCCGCCCCGGTGGGCTGCGCCGACAGACTTTCAGCGGTTGCGCAAAAGTACGGTGCACTGCGTGAGCGGGCTGGTGAGCTCGAAATGACGCTGCAACGGAGCCGGACGGCGCGGTCGCGGCCATCTCGTTTGAGCATTCACGGTCGCAAATCGACGCAGAGCGCGGCCCAACCCAAACAACGTCGACTGGTAGAGAAGCGTTCGCCTGAGCTGAACTTCTTGACGGTGGGGCGACCGCGAGTCACCGGACCCGGATTAACGAAGGTCGTCGAACGGCCCACGAAACCCTCGCCAAGGCGTGGGAGGCGAAATCCGCTGCTGCTGGCGCGTTCCAGTCGGCGAGCGCTCGCTGCGAGGAAGCTGCCGCGGGAATGGAGGCCGCGAAGAATCGCCGCGCTTCAGCCGAAGGGGCCTTCAATATGGCCTGTCAGGATATCGCCCGGTCGCAGGGTCAGGTGTTCCCGCTGATTGCCACCGACCCGGCTGTGTCCAGAGCGCTACGAACACGAACTCAAGAGCTCGACCGAACCGTAAATGATACGGACGCCGCCGTCCTGATGCGTCGGGACGACCTGGAGAGATCGCTGGAAGGGCTGACGCGGAGGCATCGACTGACGCCGTTGCAACCCTGACAACGGAAATCGATGCTCAACGAGCTGCCGATTGGCGTGATGCATGTCCCGGGCGCGGGAATTCAGGACAATCTGGGCGACAAGGCGAAGAAGCTCGGCATCCCGGTCTGAAAATTCGGCGGCGCGTGAGCGCCGCAAATTTCTACTACCCGACTTGAGCGACGAAATCGCGCAACTTTCGCTCCGCTTCCTCCGCCGCCTTCTCTACGGCAGGAAAGATCGTGGCCCACACCTCAGCCAACTCCGGAAACTCCATTCGCGCCTCGGCCGGGTTTCAGCGGTAGGGAAATTTGTCGTACCACGTCACTCTTTCGACGCTTGAGGGTCAGAAGCGCTACGCTTCCGCTTTTCAGTTCAACAGCAGCAGCTGTGAGCGCCAGAACCTCTGAGACACGGCCGCCACTTTGTAATAGCACCGTATAGGAAAGTCGGCGTGCAGGATCGAGCCCTTGTGCCGCGCGACGGAAGCGACGGCGCTCCGGTAGTGTCAGGTATTGTCGAATACCCGATGTCGAAAAATAGAGCGAGCTCTCCGCACAAGGGAGCCGGGGGGCTCGCGGTCGAGCGGACGATTGATTTCACAGATGGTAGATGGACTGCCGCTGTCCTTAAATGAGGAGGGGAAATGTCGCGTCCCGTATTCGTCGTAGGATTGATTGCAGTCTGCTCCTTCTTTCTTTGCCACCATAGACCGCAGCACAGGGACAGCTGTGCGATCCGTGCCTACGCTCAGGTGAGAAATGCTGCGGTCTGCAGCCGTCTGGTTCGGCGCGCGTTCAATGTAGCGTCGGTTATGGATACGAGCGCACCGGCGCCGAACGTCGCTGTCGCCAGAACCAGCGGAAGTGTTCTCGCCACTGACAGAGCGACAATACACTCCTGACGTGGTGCCTTGGAAAAAGATGCCCCATGAAAATGGGAGCGCAGTCCCCTGCGCTCCGGTCGTTCTTACCATATACGGAAACGGTCACGCTGCCCGTTGCATCACAGCTGTAGCTCTGATCATCGCTAAAGTTCTGATGACAATATTTGGACTATGGACCGGGATGCCACCCCTTCTTGCGCAGCGTGTTGTCAGAACTTTAACAGAGTCGATTGTCAGCTCTGAAACAATGTCTGACTTCCGACGCTACAAACATTCGTAGAAGACGCAGAGCAGCTGCGATTTTCATCGACACGTCCCTTGCTTGGTTCGCGGACGAACATCTCGGATCGCTTTTCCAGGGGGGGTGCTGAAGGTTGCCTTCTCGCGTGTCGCCACGAGCGCCGTGGTCGTCAGCTTACTCTGAGGCAACATGAAACTAGGCTTCAAGCAATAAGGTCGCGTTGGCTTGGCGTCTCCGCCCTCAGCGGTCGGACTTATCAGACGTGATGCCGACGGCCATTTGTTCTTAGGACATCGAGATTGTCGATCTGCTCAGCAAGGGGTTTATACCCGGACGTCGTTTGGCGAACGCAAGTGACAAGCGTCCGCAAACAACAGGGGCCTTTGGCATGAATGTGGCATCAGGGCTCAGTGCAGGGCGGACATCGGTTAGCACGTGATGCCCCATAACATCGGGGTGAAGGAACTTCTGATGAGGGCCGTATCGATTGAGTTCACTAGTACCCACTTTTATTGGAACGTGAGTCGTGATTCAAGGTCGGGATGATACCCGAAGCAAGAGAAGTCCACCTTTCGAGGAAAGATCGCAAGGTGCTTGAGGCGTGCTGTCGCTCACCGGTGACG
>NZ_JASAUS010000242.1:0-7479 GCF_029953005.1 Bradyrhizobium sp. Mp27
GTCTCGGTCATGGCGTATCGCTCTCCTCGAGAGGTTCTGGCAGGCTCGTCACCCGCCTCGATACGCCGCCTTCCTCACACCGTCATCACCCAGATTCCGCCATAGCTCGGCAGGAAGTTGTTTTCTATCTAGCCCTTACCGATCAATCCGCGCTCACCGTCAGCCATAGCAGGCGGGCGTACTAGGCGGTGTAGCCGAATTGCACCAATTTGCGGGCGATCGGCAGGTGATCACCGATCGGCTTAGACGACCCTAAACGTGCGGCGTCGATCGCGAGCTCGGACCTCCCGAACGCCGCGGAATATCTCTGCAACTAGGGCGTAGGCGCGCTCTCTGGGCACGCCTTGCGCAATCTTGCCTTTGATGAACTCATCGGAGCCAACCAAAAGTTTACGCTCGTTCTTTATCATCTGCTGAAGAGCGTCCGTTTCCTGCTTGAGTGGGTCGTCGTCAAACATCAGTGCTCGGACGTGGGGCGGTCAGTGGTGATCCCGCAGTCAGCTCGACGTCGCCAAGCAGACCACGCGGCACTGTCGGCATGGTTCGAGCAGCTTAAGTGGTACCTCCATTTCTGGGGGAAGACGAGATGGGGATCAGGGCCAGGACAAAATGCCGGAGAATAAGATTGTCAGGCCCGAAAACCAGCGGCTGGAAAAGCCAAACCGAAAATCATCCGGCGCTGTCCCCGGGTCACTCGCTCTGCCTGCTCGGCGGGGGACGGTGCATGATTTCAAGACACCTTATGCTGCCGAACCTCTCCCGGCATCAGATTTAACGCCAAGCTTCGTGGGCGCGTAATTCGCGCTGTACCAAGCTGGCGCTCCATCCTCTGGGACGGCGTCAAGCACCCGATCCACGGCTTCGTTACGACCGGTGGCCGCCAGCCAGATTTGGTGCTCGCCCTTATCAGTCATCACACGAATCAAATGAACCCGCTGCATTTTGCTACAAACACCAAACTTAGTAAGGGTTTCAACACGGGCCAAGACTATTAGGAACGCTTTATCGGCGATTGGCCTTGTCTGGCAGTGAGCATCTTCTTTATGGGCCAAAGTCGTCCGGTGGCCCAGGCACCATTATCGTGCCTCCGGTGCAGCGCTGGGCCCGCATGGTGCAGAGGAACTACGACATGCATCCCAACGCCAACATGGTCTTGGGAGCTCTGCTTGTTGCCGCTCTCATGTATATCATTTATGTCCACTAGCGCGGCATAGCGTCGGTTCACCACTCCATAGGGGTGGTTGTGATACCCTATGTGCACTAGTGGGCAGAACACGGCGCGTGAAAGGTGCATTAATGAGTCGCCACAGACCGGACCTCGGCTAATATCTGTGATGAGAATGCTCGCTTGCGCTTTCGCCTTCCTCTCACGGAAAGGAGCGTGCCATGTTCAAACGGCGTCGTTTCAAACAACTGCTTACACTCCAAGATCGGTTAGGTGCTTGGTCTAAGCAGGTCGCAGAGCAAGCCGCAGCGCTCAACCCTGGTCCTCAGCGGGATGCTCTCCTAAGGAAGGCGCGGCAAGCAGACGTGGCAACTAATTTGGACAATTGGGCGAAGTCTCCCGGCCTCCAGCCGCCGAATTAGTTTCGGACGGGCAGGAACTTGGCTACCATTCCGCGCATGCCTAGATACTTCTTCAATGTTCACAGTGCAAAGCCCAGCATCGATGATGTCGGGGAAGAGCTAACCGACGACGAGGCGGCGTGGCGCGAGGCCACGATCTTTGCTGGCGAGATCCTCAAAGAGGTGGATGGAAGATTCCGCCCAGGGCAAGAGTGGTCGCTAGAGGTGGCGAACAAAGACCGTAGGCCGATCTATGTCATCAGCATCGGTTCGACGAAAATCTCCTAAACATGTTTTTTCTCGGTCGATCACAAAAGTGACTGACGCACCGCCAATCATCCTTGTCGATGCCTCCGCGGCCACTGAACGATTCGGCTTCTTGCAACTCGTGCCCCTCTTGGCGGGGCCGTCGTTGAATTGATTTCAGCTCAGCCAACCGACCCTTTATCGGTGTCTTCCTGTGTCTTTCTATTCTCGGCAGTCTGTTTTGGATCAGAAGGTGGTTTTCCGGCCATGTTGCCGGGGTTGAAGTGAAACTTGCCATCTGGATTTTCGCCAGACTTCTTTTCATTCGAGTTGTCTTGGTCCGCCATCTGCTTGTACTTTCAAAAGAGGTGCGAAGGCCTACAACACCATGATCGCTACGTTCCTCCAGAGTCTTAATCGGACAAACATTGAGCGTCAGCATCAGCGTTAGAACCACAGGCGCTGATTTGCGTCGCGACGTTCACATGCAAAGCGAGATCACCTCAGGCCATCTCTGAAATCTTGCCCTTACCCTGGCAGGAATCGCACTTCACTGGATATGTCCTGCGGCCAGGGTGCGCTGGCTCCGCGGACTTAGGGAAGCCAGTTCCTTTGCAAAGCGGACAGGTGTGTTCTTTGATCTTCGGGAGCATGTTGGATCCTTCTACCGCAGCGACGATCCTGGAAGTCTATTGGCGGTCCATGTGACGATGGTGGTCAGTCCTCGTTGAAGTTCTCAGTGCAGCGTCTCCGCCGCCGCCTCGTCGACGGCGGCCATCAAGTCGGCCGTATCAGACTGCTGTATCATATGACCCGCATTGGGGACGCGACGCATTTTGCTGTGCTTGATCTCGTCGTGCAGCCGTCCGGACTGCTCGTCGATGTCGATGAGGCGATCGTCCTCGCCAGCCAGGATGGTGACGGGCATGGACAGCTCACCGTAGGTCTTTGAAGATAGCATCGCGGCGGGAACCATCAGCGCCGCCTCGGCGGCACCGGCGCGAAGCTGCGATGGACGCACGGCCAAGGATTTGGGGAAGCCATCGAATTTTTGAGGGACAGATTTCGGTCCGAACAGCTGCCGCAACATCGCCGGCCACATCAGGCGGCTGAGGATCGGGGAAATCGTGTAACTAAGGAGATCGCCAAATCCGGGGATGGCCGGGCCGGCCATCGCCATCACCGCGTCGGTGCGCGCGGTCGGGAAGTAATAACCCGAAGCCAGTATCAGGGCCTCGACCGTTGCAGGATGTCTGCTTGCGAGGGCGACGGCGACCGACGCTCCCCAGGAGTGGCCGAGCACGATCGCCTTTTCGATGCCGAGATGCGCAAGAGCTTCCTTGAAGAGATCGGCCTGGGCCGCAGGCGTCCAAACGACGTTGCGCGGCCGCAGGCTGTGGCCAAAGCCCGGGCGATCGAACACGATCACACGATAGTCCTTGGCGGCGAGATCGATCAGACCACTGGATTCGAAATCCTGGATCATGCTGCCATTGCCATGGAACAAGACCAGAGGACGGCCGGATCCTCGCTCAACATAGTGCAGGCGGACAGCGTCGATGTCGATGAACCGACCCTGGGGCGGATTATCGCGCTGTGCCTTTTCGGCGAGGCGCCGATTGACGATCGCGGCCGTGGCCATCAAGCCGACAGTTGCGACGACGGCCGAAGTCAATGGATGTTCTGCGAGAGCATGAAACGTCTTCGTCGTCAGCGAGGGCGAACGTTTTTTCAGGATGCGCATGTGACACTTTCGCTGACTGGAGTCAGCTAATGGAGAAAAAGATAGGGGAGAGTCCCGACCGTCCGCACGTCGCCTTCTCCCTGCAAACGAAGTGCAAGAATGGTCAAATCGCCATTTTGGGGACGGCATGCGCATTCACGAGGCATTTCGCGTAACCCCAACAGTGGAAGGCAGAGATAGTTCCTCCCGCATCGATGAGGCGCCAGGATAGAACGCGGCGATTTAAAGAGCGCTTTTGGGACACCCGCTCTCGCAAATGTCAGTTCAGACACCATATCGATGCTATCGCTGGCACAAATCTAACAGGCGCCGGTGACCGAGAGACGTTATTGCGCTCCCGCCGCAACAGGAGGCGCGCTTTGAACGCCATCGGCTATAGCCAGCATCTAAATACCCGCAGCGAATACGAGCATCGACGGAGCGACAAGCTTGCTCAAGTCGATGATAGGACGTCTCCGTCGCAGGGGACGGATAACTGCACTCTCTGCGGGCAGCGCGTTACGGCTCCTGAAAATTCGATTTACTTGCCGTCTGGCAAGATCGTCAATCAGTGGCGCTGTTATTGTGGCAACGCGTGGGAGACTTTTGTCGATCGCGCGAACCCTACGAATATCGAATTGAATGAGTCACAGCGGTTTCGAACGAACGCGGGCCAGTATCTGATCCTGGAAGGCGCTGCAGCCAGTGAAGCGATGCGGTTCGGGCGAATCAGCGCGGCGTGGCTCGCACTTGCGGAGACACAAGATTGGCTCGACGGCGTGACATCGCCGGTCGCGCTACTGTTGCCGCAAGACCGCTCGCTCTCGTCGCGAGGGCATTTGGCATGATTGAAAAGCGCAACCGAGTGCGTCAGTCGAGCTCGCTGGCCGAGCGTCTGGCAGCCGATGCCGTCAGCTTACGCGAACAGGCCGCACGCGTAGAACCCGGCGTGGAGCGCGAAGCGCTCTTGAAAAAAGCACATCGCAACAAGATGGCTGCCGATATCAACGCTTGTCTGACATCTGCAAGGCGCCGGCCTCCGGCATAGCAGCGACGTCCATAGGAACGAACGTTCCACGCTCCGATTGAATCATCGCCTGTAGCGGTCGCATCGTTGAGACGCCAATCGAAGCGCGTCAAGGCGAACTCGGCCCTAGCGTGTTATTGCTGCTGGGAATGAGCCTGGGTCTCGCCGTTCTCGTCATGGACGTCACCTGGATGATATTTTTCAGACCGTAATCGCGAAGATGTCTCGGAGCAGAGAGGAACGAAAGCTCCGATGAGGGCTTGGCTCACTCCTCAGACTCTGGAGACAATCATGAGACGCCCATCACTTTTCGTTTGCATTTCTTTGTTTGCTGCCGCCACTGCGTTGGCGGCGACCCCGGCGTCAGCGCAAAATCCACCGGCGCAATCGGGGCCGAACAACAACGCGGTTAACAGCTCTGGCCAAAACAACTCCGACACCCCTGTCGCGGGTCGCAACAGTTTTACCGAAGGACAAGCCAAATCGAAGCTTGAGGATGCCGGCTACGCCGACGTCACCGAGCTGAAGAAGGACGACAAGGGCGTTTGGCGCGGTCAGGCCAGCAAGGGCGGATCGGCCACGGCCGTTAGCGTCGACTTTCAAGGCAACGTCAATTCAACCAAGTAAGAAAGAATCAAAATGACCGTTACGATTTCTCGTCTTTACGACAAGTACAACGACGCCCAGCAGGCGGTTCAACGGCTCGAGGCTGCCGGCGTATCCCATTCGGACATCAGCATCGTCGCCAACAATTCGGACGGCTGGTTCAGCACCGATAAGAAGGTCGATCGTGATCGCGATGGCGTCGACGATCGCGCCGAAGGCGCCGGGAAGGGGGCCGGCATTGGTGCGGGCGTGGGTGGCACGGCAGGCCTCCTGGCCGGCCTTGGCCTGCTCGCGATCCCAGGCCTCGGCCCCGTCGTCGCAGCTGGCTGGCTTGCCGCGACTGCGGTCGGAGCGGCCGCGGGTGCTGCGACCGGCGGTGTGGTCGGCGCGCTCACCGAGAGCGGCATTTCGCGGGAGGACGCAGACTCTTATGCTGAGGGCGTTCGTCGCGGAGGCACGCTTGTTTCGGCACGCGTCGCTGATGCCGATCGATCGCGCCTCGACGCGATCCTGAACGAGTCCGCCGTCAATTTGCGGGACCGCAGCACCGCCTGGCAGAAGGCCGGATGGAAGTCGTTCGATCCCGCCAGCAAGCCCTACGGCGCCGACGAGGTTCGCAAGGAGCGGCAACTCTACGAAGGTTCTTTGCGATAGGTTAGATTGCGGCGGTTTGCACGGATGAACCGCCGCATTTTTTCGGTTTTTGGCTAGACTCCGCCGCGTCTGCGGACGGGCAAGCGATTGCATGGTCCTCATCTCGGGGATGGTATGTGTGCGTCGCTGGCCGTCTGGAAGAGAGACGGTACTGTTTTACTGACGAGGTAATAGGTCGGAACCCGGCGCGAGTATCCGCATATAGGTGCCGCTTTCGTGCAACTCGAGCCATCCTTTCTCGATCGCATATTTGATGCCGGCGCCGAACTCCGACCCACTCGCATTGCAGCCGGTCTTGGAAAGGAACAAGCCGTTGATCGTCTCGATGTGGATGCGGTCGTTCACCGCCTGGACGCCTGCGGCAAGCTCGATGAGCTTTCGTGCGGCGGCTTCCGGTTCAGCGTAGGGGCGGAATTCAGCGTGTTTCAAATGGCAGCCTGATCTTCTTTCACGCCACGTGCCACGATTCGCAACGCGCCGTCTGCAAGCGGACGCTGAAGTTCTTTGGCTTCATCCCAAGGCGCCTTCATCCAAGTCTCAACTTCACCTGGCGTCGTCAAAACAACGGGCATCGCTTTCGGGTGGATGGCGTTTACCTGAAAGTTTGATCAGTGGTTAGAATCCATAGAGGTCGTTGTCGTCTCGCCTTCCTTGACCTTTCGCACCGAGGTCCAGTTGCCCAGATACCGGCGAAGCAGGCGAGAGGGCGGGTTGCGTCGAACGCGAACCAGATGTCGCCGCCTTCGGCTTTGTTGAACTCGCTGAAGCTGGTGAATGGCACCAGACAGCGATTTTCCGGCTCGAGCCAGCGCTTCCAGTGGCTGCTACTCGTGTTGCGGATTGGTCGTGCCGCTGTCCGGCTCGATTCGGAGCAACTCCTTGAAGTCCACCGTTTTGGCCCTTGGCCTCGAGTTTCTGCGCGCGTTTCTTTGTTGCGTCCATAAGAGCCTTCGAGGACGAAGGCATCCCCCATCGCGCCATGACAATCCCGCGTCCGTCTGGAGCATTGCGGACGATGGGGGCAGGGTAGTCGGGAAAGATGCCGGGCATGCTCGGCAGATTGCCGACGCGGCTATTCAACGCTCCGAATAATTGACGGATCGCGTCGACGTTCTTGGTCATCGAGTAGAGATTGCAGATGTGGACGGCCCCCCCGCTTGTCAGGATTATAGCAGACTTCTGGCCAGATCGCTTGCTATCAGATGTCCGGCCTGTTTGCGCGGACAAAGCCCGCTGGCCGAGATGGTGTTCGCTACGCACGCTCCAAGCACATAGGCGACATTGATGATGCCAGTGTAATCTACGGAAGCTCGCGCGTATCGACCGATCGGTCCTTCCATCTACTGCGTCCTGCAAGTTCGTGGGCTATCCGGCGAGCAATCTCGGCCGGTACACCGATTTCAGATCAAATGGGCATGGCGGCTACCGGCTGGGTGTACACGCCGCCCGATATCATCAAGCGCCAGGCGATACGGGCGAACTTATTGGCTAAGGCCACCGCGACTAACTTCGGCGGCTTTCGCTCCAGCAGCGAAGCGAGCCAGGATGTCGGCTTATGACGGCCCTTTCGAATGTGCCTCAGCAGCGCGGTCGCGCCGACAATCAACGTCGATCGGAGCATTGAATCTCCGGCCTTTGTGATACCGCCATATCGTTG
>NZ_JASAUS010000243.1:0-7397 GCF_029953005.1 Bradyrhizobium sp. Mp27
CTCCGCAACCCCGACCAGCTCCGACGACCCGAGCGCTACCAGCAGAGCACGCCGATCAAAGGGGTCCCTTTTGGAGGCCGATAGGGGGTCCCAGTCAAACGCCGATTGACATTGGCCCATGTAGTTGAGCGAGAGGCGCGCATGATAGCGGCGCGTCGCGAAGTTCGGTGCGACGCCCGCCAGGAAGCGGTCCATAAGGGTCGGTGCGACGGGCTTAATCACAGCGGGATCACCCGCTGGGTACGAATGCCGCCGCGCTTGGCCCGAGCGGCCTGCTTTTCGAGGCGTTGAGCGCGCTGATCGAGTTGGCGCAGATCGGCGCGCCAAAGCTCACGATCCTTGATCGTGTAACGCTGACCGTTCTGCTCGACCGTGTTGATCGAGTTTAGGGTCTCTTCAAGCTGCTCTTCGACGGTCTTTGCCATGCCCCGAAGCTACGGGACATGGATCGTTCGAGAGAGAGCGTTCCGATCTCCCTTAGCGCGCTCGCTTTGGAGCGTCCTTGAAGATCACGATATCGTCAGGCGGCACTCCACCGGCGAGATAGATGCGCAAAAGCATCTCGATAGTGCCGGAAACGGCCGACTTGCCCTTCTCCATGTTGTAGACGTGGTCGGTGCCGTGGTCCTCGGAGAGCCCCAGGGCGCGCACGAGCTCTTGGGCCGTCAGCGGGGCACCGCCGGGCTTCCACATCTTGCCCAGGGCGGTACGGGCGGCGCGGACATCGTCCTTGGTCATCATGCTCTTCATCTAGCCGCTCAATCCTTAACTTTCAACGCCACGGCTGCGGACGCGACGCCTCCCAGGAAGAGCCTGGGGAGCCGCAGGGGCCGGTTCTTCGCGCGCGACGGGCATTTGCGGGGCAGCATTCAGCGCGTTCGCCGCTGCCGCCCGCAGAGCCATCAAACGACGCTCCATGTTGATGCCGAGCGAGAGCCGCGCTGCGATATTGTAGACGCGGAGATCCAGCGGTTCATTGCGCTGATGGACTTTGTGCCATTCCTTCGTCACGAAGCCGCGCCTATCGGTCTTCAGCACCGCTTTTTCGGCGGTCAGGCCCTCGAAGAACTTTTTGTCATAGTTTTCGAGCAGCGGGTAATGGCAGTAGCCGGGACCGGGCTCCTTCAGTTCGAGCCGCTTGTAGTGCATGTCCTTCGCCTGATCGACGCCAAGCACGAAGATCGTGACGTTCTTCGCCTTGTTGACGGTGCCCTTCACCGGCCAGATCGGGCGGCCGGGTCCGCCGATGCCCTTAATAGCGTAGACGCGGCGAGCGATGCGCGGCCGAACGAAGTTGTAGACGTGCTGCGTGAAGTGGCCGCCAGAGTCGATGCAGGCCGCTTCCACACGCATCTCGACGCCGGACGGATGCTTGAACGTTCGCATCAAGGCGTTGTCGATGACCTCCCAAAAGCCGGGGGTGTTCGGCGCGCCATAGTGAACCTTGTAGTCGAGCGACCACGATTCATCGTCCTGGCCCCAACCGCACCACTCGACTTCGGCGCGGTCGTCCTGAATATCGACGGAGCCGGTGATGCAGCCGACGCCGCTCGGCAAGATGATCGCGGCGTCATACTCTTCACGGCGCGCAAAGATCGAGTCGGGGTTGGCTCGCTCGCCGCGCTCTTCCCACGTCTCCGCAAGGCGCGTGTTCACCCAGGTCTTCAGACGCTCGGGGTGCTTCTTCACCAACACGAAGTCGCGTGCCATCTCGCCGAGAGCGCGCCACGGCGACGCGATGCGGTTCAAGTGGAAGCCCGCGTGACCCTTCACTTCGGGCCGCGTCGCGATCCACACACCGCGCTGGATCGCCTTCAGCCGCTCTGCCTCGCTCCATCCGTGGTCGCACAGTTCGCCGGTGTCGGGGTCGCTGTATTCGCAGTGATAGCGTGCCGCCAACGGATCGTTGTCGGGCCATCGGACTTGCGCCCAGCGCAAATGCTGCATGTGAGCGCACTTCGGGCACGGCACGAAGAAGCGGCGCTGATCGCTTTCCTCATAGGATGACTCGATGCGCGACGCGCCCTTGATGGTCGGCGTCGAGACGAGTGCGATCTTGCGATTCCAGAACGTCGTGGTTCGCTCGATGGCGAGCGAGACGGGATCGCCTTCCTTACCGGCGCTCGCCTCATAGCGATCAACTTCGTCGCAGAGCAGAATGCGGATCGGGCGCGATGCGAGCGATGCGGGCGAGTTTGCGCCCGCCATGGTGATGTGGCCGCCCGCATATTTCTTGTGAAGGATCGTGTCTTCGGAGTCGCGCGCGCTGTTGCCGAGCTTCGCCGAGAGAGGCGGCGTGTCGCGGATCATCGGCGCGAGACGATCCTTCGAATATGCTTCGGCCATCTGCAACGTCGGTTGCAGAATGAGCATCGGGCACGGATCGAGATGGACGTGGAAGCCCGCCACGTTGTTGATGACTTCGGTCTTCACCGTCTGCGCCGCGACCATACAGGTGATGATCTCGATCTCGGGATCGGCGAAGGCATCCATGATGCCGCGCGACGGCTCGACGCGCGCAGTAGACCACTTGCCGGGCTCGGAAGACGCTTCCGGCGAGAGCACGCGGTATTCGTCCGCCCACTCGGAGACGGTCAGCTTCGGCGGCGGGCTGAAGCTCTGCGCGATGATTTCGCGAACCTGCGCGCGAAGCCGAGCTTCATACGCGGCATCGTCACTGTATTCATCGACTACGGCGACGGCGGCGGTCATGCTCAATCCGGCTTGCGCTGATACTCAGGGCAGCGCTGACGTGCGTCGGTCGGTTGCTCGAAGTTGATCGAGGCCGTGCGTTGACAAACGCCGTGCCACTCCCCTTCCCGCTTCCATCCGGTGCAGACTTCGCAACTGTTGGGCGGCCACTTCATCCACGAAGGCTTAAACTCACTCGTCATTTTCTTCTTCGTCTTGCTCGATGTGTTCGACCGTCGGCTCGACGTGAGGTTCTTCCTCGACGGGCTCCGTGGTCATCTTGATTTCGTTCAGTGCTTCGAGGATCAGCCGCTCAACTTCGTTGACCAGCTTCTTCGTGCCTTCAGGCGCGCCGACTTCGAGTTGAATGGCGGGCCGGAGCTTGGATGGGATGCCGAGCAGCCGCGCGCGTGCGTTGGCGATTTCGTTCGAGAGCACCTTGACGATCATTTGGATGGGGCGAACAAGCTCCATCTTCGTCGCCAATTCCAACTCGGACAGTTTCGCCTTCGCGATCTCATTGCGGAGGCGCGCCTTGTCGATGGTGATCTCTTCGCCGCCTTCCTTAAGCGTCGCGGCCGTATGCGCCTTGCGCTCTGCACGTTCGCGCGCGAGCAGCCACTTCAGCACGTCTTCGGTGTCGAACTCGAACTGCTTGCCACGGCCGCCGTGCGACTTGACCGGCATCCCGTTCTCGACCCATGCGGAGATCGTCGGCAGCGAATAGCCGAAGATGTCCGCAAGCTCTTGTCGGTTGACGGTCTTGCCCATGATCAGTCGATCACGTTCAGCCGGTCGGTCCGCGCCGCCAGATCGGCGACGACGATGTCCATCTGCCGGAAGGTGGACGCCATATCGCCCTGGTAGTTCATGACGGAGCGATGGGCCTTTACTTCGGCCTGCGCCTGCTCGGTGCGGTGTTCCTGGGGGATCAGGCCGGGGCGAACGATCTCGATCACCCAACCGCCCATGCGGTCGATGGCTTCGCCTTCGTTTGCGTGGCGCACGTCCTCGAACACGACGCGCTTCGGCGCGCTCATGTAAAGCACGTCGGTCTCGGTGCCGATCCAGAACTCAGAGCCCATCCAATCGCGGCCCCAATGGCCGCCGAGCCCTTCCATGGCGTGGCGCGGCGACTGGCCGCCCAGCCAGGGCGTCGGCACTTCCTTGAGATCGCCGTCGATCATCCGCTCGATGGTGGCTTCGTCGCAGCGCCGGTAGCGCAGGTAGGCGCGCAGCATGTCCTTGAGCGCGCCAGCGAACCGGCCGCGCACAAGCCCGTGGTTCTCGATGAGATGGCGGGCCACGGTGGTCTTGCCGGACCCGATAAGGCCCTTGAGGCCGATGACGATCATGGATGGAGGCTCCGATTGGGAGCCATACGGTCTCAATCGGTATAGTTTCTTTCGAGCGTGTTTCGGTATCCCATCGCAGCGCCGGACCGCCGCCGGATCAAAATATCAATTTCGGGCTTGGAAATCGCCAATCTGATGTTTTCAGGGGCAGGCCGGGGTGGGATCGACCCCCAGGTTCCACAACCGATCCGAGAACAGAAAGTCACTTTTAAAATTTTGTATCTGCGAGAGTCGGGCGGTCGCGCGTCACCCGAATGGGGGAAGGGCCCTGGAAGGACCCAGTTACAATCTGTGAGATGTTCGAAGCTGGCAGCAGGTGCGAGAAGCTAGATCATGGGGAAGACGCTGACTCCTAGCGATGTCGGTTCCCAGGCTGGCCTTTGCGACCGCTGCGAGACATCTCTACGTCAGGTTCTAGAAAGCTTGCCGCAGTAGGGGACCTACGCAGGTAATCTTGAACACGAGGCTGACATGGACCGGCAGAACTTCGATCCATCTAATGTGCCAGCTGGGTCGCTAGCGCGGCACGCCGTTTCGGAAGAGCCGCAGGCGGGCCCGGCCGGGCAAGACGTCTTTGAGCAGCACTTGGCCGAGGCAAGCCAGGCTGCTCCCGTCGCCAGCGGACACAGGGCCACCAGCTATCCCCATCTGTCTACAGAAGACCGGAACTTTATCGATACTGTGATCCCTCATGAGCATGACGCGGCTCAATCGAGCGCAGCGAAGAGACGGAGGACGCTGCCCGATCTTGAAGAGGTTGTGATATACCGACAGTCAAACGCGAACGCCGCTTCAGGAGAAAGTAGCGGTGCACCGCAGGTTGCAACAACGGGCATCATAGTCCGAGGGCGTTCGGACGAGCGGCCTCTCTATTCCAAGGATGCCGCCGTCCTGAAGCTTGAGCACGCCCTCATAGAGCGCGGCATGAAGAGCCGAGGGGCACATGAGCATGTAAGCCGCCTCATTACCTATAGCCGTTGGCTATTCGAAAATAAGCTACCAAGCATTGTCGATCGCCTGGACAGCAAGTCGCTGATCGACGATGGCGCCATACACAAGTACACCGGCGGGCGCAATGCGGATCTCCTTAAGTCCTTGAATTATTTTAGGACCTTTTGGGCGGCGGAAGAACTCGTCGTACGAGCTAAGCGCGATAACTCCTCCCAGAGCGCGCTCCTCAATCCCGAAAGCGCGGTGCAGATGGAACCGCGGCGCATCGACGGCACCGCTGGCAGCCGGGGCCCTGGCCATCCCCATCTGTCGACGGAAGACCGGAACCTTATCGATAGCGCGATCGCTCAATATGCGGCTCAGAAAAACCCCAAACCTGGAACGGTTAGAGCTTATACTAAGTCACTTTATCGACTGGGGAATGATCTCCGCGCTCGCGGCCAAACGACCGATCTAGCGAACCACGATGCCCTAGCGGAACACGTAAATACTTACTTTTCGGACAACGAAAATATTAAGGCAGCGCTGAGCGTTCTTCGTCCGCATAACACCTATCCTCATCTTTCTACAGAAGACCGGAACCATATTGATAGCGCGATCGCTCAATATGCGGCGCAGAACAACTCACAACCTGAAACGGTTAAAAGCTATACGCAGGCACTTTATCGACTTGGGAATGATTTCCGCGCTCGCGGCCAAACGACCGATCTAGCGAACCACGATGCCCTAGTGGAACACGCAAATACCCACTTTCGGACAAACGGAAAGATAAGGACGGGGCTGAGCGTCCTTCGTGCGTATCACGACCCCGCCCCAGACTATCTGTCGACGGAAGACCGGAACCATATCGATAGCGCGATCGCTCAATATGTGGCGCAGAACAACTCACAACCTAAAACGGTTAGACGCTATACGCAGGCACTTCATCGACTTGTGAATGATCTCCGCGCTCGCGGCCAAACGACCGATCTAGCAGATTACAAGTCTCTGCTAGATCACGCAACTACTTACTTTCCGAACAACCCAATGATTAAGGCCGGGCTGAGCGTCCTTCGTGCGTATCATGACCCCAATCATTTAGTTTCTCGCGGGCGACCGCGCGCCCTCCCCTCAGGGAAAGACGCATCTAACGATGTCCAACAAACTCTTCGCCAAAGGACAGATGCACGCGCCGGGAGCAATCTCCTGCCAAGCGAAGGGGTCCTCATAAATCATGAGCATGACACCGCTCAATCGAGAGCAGCGAAGAGACGGAGGACGCTGATCGATCCTTCCCCCCAGAACGTGGCCCTCATCAATCCTGAAAGCGCGGCGCCGATGGGACCGCTGCGCATCGACGCCGCCGCTGCGCAGCACAGCGCGCCGCACGAAGCGAGCACTCGGCTAGGGGAGCTTCAGGAAGAACAGGACGGTCAACACGCCCCGTCGGCTTTCACTCAGGAGCAAACCGCATTCCACTCAGAGCAGCTCCCTCAGGGAGAGCTTCAGCGGCTGGAAACACAGTTGCAAGACGAGCATCACGGAGTAGGAGACAATCATCCTGCTCAGTCGTTTCCCGTCGATTCGGAGGAGTTTACTTTTGATCTCGACCAGTTCCATCCAGGGGAGCTTCGGCGACTGCTTGATGACGACCCCGCAGAGGAGCTTCAGGAAAGGCGAGATGATCACTCCGCCCCGTCGGCTTTCATTCAAGCGCAAGCCGCATTCCATTCAGAGCAACTCCCGCAAGGGGAGCTTGAGCGACTGGAAAAGCAGTTGCATGACGAGCTTCAGGGACGACGGGACAATCATCCTGCTCTGTCGTTTTCCATCGATCCGGAAGACCTTACTTTGGATCGCGAGCTGTTCTCTCCAGAGGAGCTCCTGCGACCGCTTGATGACGAGCCAGCAGAGGAGCTTCAGGAAAGGCGAGATGATCACCCCGCCCCGTCGGCTTTCATTCAGGCGCAAGCCGCATTCCATTCAGAGCAACTCCCGCAAGGGGAGCTTGAGCGACTGGAAAAGCAGTTGCATGACGAGCTTCAGGGACGACGGGACAATCATCCTGCTCTGTCGTTTTCCATCGATCCGGAAGACCTTACTTTGGATCGCGAGCTGTTCTCTCCAGAGGAACTCCTGCGACCGCTTGATGACGAACCAGCAGAGGAGGTTCAGAAATGGCGAGGTGATCATCCACCCGTATAGGGCATGATCTGCGCGACATTGCCGCACACGATCGCCTACGTCCGAGGGGGGTGGGAGTCATTTAGCTCATGAACCTTCCCGCTCGAAGGGGGTGGATTCGATTCGCGAGCTATGGCTGATTTTGGGTGACGCGGCCTGATCAGGCGGCGTGGCTTTCAGTGTTCGGAATGACTTCGATTCCGTCGATGAACTTTACACCGGCGATGACTTTCGGCA
>NZ_JASAUS010000244.1:0-7335 GCF_029953005.1 Bradyrhizobium sp. Mp27
GCGTTCGCGGTTGGAGGTGATGGGGTTGGCTTCACAACCGAATCCTACGCCGTATCAGCGCTTTACACCACGCTCGCCAGCCCTCAGGCGCACTCTTACGAATAAGACGGGTTAGTAACGCGCGCCGTTCCGCGCCCTCCGGCATCCTTTCGTATGCGACGCCTAGTACGCCACTCGGATGCTGCTCGATGAGTGGAAGCTGGTGCCGATAACCTTCGAGCCCCATAGTAATGGCCAGAAATACTGACCAGCCCCTGCTGAGGACGATATATGTTGCAATGTCCCTGAAGATGCCCTTGACGGCACCAACGCGATAGGCACACCAGCGAAAAGGCGCAAAGAAAGCCGAGTAAAACTCTGGTCCGAACCCACGTGTGAGGAGCAGAAGCATCGCGAAGCAAAGAACACAAAGACTAACAAAAACAAGCAAGACGTTGGTCAGTGCCGCAGCGGACGGAACCTCACCGCGGAAGAGTGCGATCATCCCCACTATGAAAATCGCAACAGCGACAGGAAGAAGAAACAAAAGCCAAAATACGTGCGCGACCCCCAAAAGTAGCTTGGCGACCAGTTTAAGATCGCCATAGGACTTAACCTCATAGATTCGTGCGATTTGACGGCTTTCGGAAATGTGAGATTGCATCGATGAGATTAAGTAGCGGATTAAGTTTTTTTGGGGAGCCATCGGATTAGGGGCATTTCGTATGTAATGCAGGAGTTGCCAGGGTTCGTCCATGACGCTGCCGATGGCCACGAAATTTAAGGGCGACATTTGATAGGCTCGATTAAGGGCGGGTTCAGTTCGGCTCCGGCTGAACAGGATCAAGAATACGAAAGCAGGAACAAGAAATGAGATTGTGAAGGTCGAAAATGTGAACAGCACAAAGCGATCCGGATCGACAGGAGTCAACTCGAAGATGCCAGCAAGCGCTGCAATTGCAAACCATAGAACTAGAGAAAAAAGGGCAGTCCAAGATAGTCCTATTGGAAGCCTTTGGTTTCTCGCAATCCTCTCTCGGATCGGTGACATCGTGTCCATGAATGGTGTGCCCAGTGTAACTATCTTTCCCAAGGCCCCATTAGAAGAGGGCGCGCGCGTGATTTGCGGCAGCGCCTCAAGCACAACATTTCCGCCATGGCTGTGCGCGAGAATATGGCAACACCAACCGTCATTCCTGAGTTTCAGCACATATTGGCCTAGCTCGGCTGCTGCCCTCGTGCGGGCGACCCAGCTGTTCTCGCCGGACCAAAAAAAACTCTGGTCGCTCTGGCTACAGTGCGCCCAACATCGTGCTTGAGACCCGCGCTTTTGAAGCGCGGCATCGAGCTTCGCAATGAAATCGCCTGTTGCAGATTGACCTTCGCACCGGTGGTACCAGCGGCTCAGGCCAGGCCTAGGCGCCGCAAATGTGCCGTGCACAATGATCACAGTTTCCTTGGCTTGTTCGGTCATTGACCACCAAGATTGAGTTAAAGCGACCTCGACGCTAGAATCAAATCCGCTAAGGCGCGCGCCAGCGATCAATCCTGCGGACCGCAAAGGTGGAAAGCCGAATGAATGGTAGTCGCAGAACGGTTCGAGTGCAGTGATCCATTTCACATCCCATTATGCGCGCGAGATCAGCGCTTGATCGAGCCCATGTGGAATCTCTACGGTTCGCTTTCGGTCAAAGGCGGGGATTTTGCTCGCTGCCGGCCTTGGTCGGGTCGGCTGCAATAGTTCAAACCCATCGGAGCCGCCGTTGGAGAACGCTCCGCCAGCGTAGATGGGGCCGCGTTGTGATGCATCGGACAAGGTCTGCTGTGGCCAGAACCATATATCTCTTTAATTTATCGCAGGGATGATGCCGATGTTTTCTGCCCAAGGCAGTCGCCGTCGAACCCAAATTTGCCTGCGTGGAGGACCGAGGGCCATGCGTTGATCGAGTCCACCCACGCGAAGGGAATAATTCGGATTGTTGTCTGTCGGTAGTCGAAAGACAGGACTGCCACAATCGCCACAAAACGCATGGCCTCGGCGGGAGCCGCTGTCTGCGGTTTTGTAGTAGACGCGCGGCTCGCCACGCTTGATGCGAAACCCATCCGGCGAAGCCGGGATCGTTACGCGATAAGCCGATCCCGTCAGTGTTTGGCAATCCAAACAATGGCAAATCTGAACCTTGGTTTCATCGACTTCGGCCTCGTATTCGATTTTGCCACAGTGGCAGCGTCCCTCGACCTTCATCGCGCCCTCAAGCCCATCCTAGTTCCTTAAGCGCCAAGCCGGAGTGCCAGATTTTCGTCATGTGGCTTATCTTGTCGCCGGTGAATTGCATCACGTAGACATAGTCTGAAGTTGTCTTCTTGCCGGTCGGTTCACACGGCCCACCGACGCCAGTATGAGTACCCGAAAAGACAGCATAGGCTGCAACGTTGTTGCGTTCAGCATCGGTGGCAAAGGATTTTACCTCGTAACGTCCGTCAGGCATGATCGTCATCAGGCCCTTCATCCAGTCCGCGTATTCCGCGAGTGTTTTAACATCTGCAAGCGGCTCTGCCTGGGCGGCGAACGTCGCGTTTGGAGCGCAGTAAGCCTTGCAGACATCCCAACCCTTCCCGGTCTCGCATGCGGCAAAGAATTCATGGGCAATAGCGGTGATCGAAGGCATGGGCGTTCATCCCTGTTCTGTTGAAGGTTTCGTTTAGAACTTCCGCAATGGTAACGTATCACGCTGCTTGGCTTCCACCGCAGCGCCGGCAAAGGACCTGCTAAGGGCCAAGGGCCGAAAAATCAAACAGTCGCCGCAAGCAAGTGAGATGCTATTGGGAACGACAACCCGCGACTACCCACGTATTTCTCCAGAGCCAACTTGGTCTCTGCCGTCAGGTTTTCTCGAGCCGCATCGCTCGCTTGCGACACATGACTAGCCAGCGGCGAACCCGCTACATAACTCAATACAAATCGTTCGGCTGACGCAAATTCGACAGCTCCGACCCGCCGCTGCAGTTTGATGTTCCGAAATTCCGCTGCGGCGACAAGTTGGCTCAACTCGGCAGCATCAGACAATCCAAAAGGCGCACGCATTATTGTTGCGGCTGCAGAACCAATGTTTCGTTCGAGTATGTCCGCGAAGGCTGCAAAGCCGGGGCTTTCGTGGATGCCACACCAGACCATCACCGCGAGCCGACCCTTACTGGATAAGACCCTGCGCATTTCGCGCAAAGCCGCCGGTCGGTCTGCGAAGAATTGAAGGCCGAGCTGGCAATACGCAATATCGAACGAACCATCAGAAAATGGCAGCCTATCTGCACTTGCTTCCAGCCACTCCGCCGGAGCAGCGTCATCTACCGGCTTTACGGATCGCGCAACATTCAACATGCCGGGATTGAGATCGACGCCAGCTACCGCACCGCTTGCTCCCACCTTCGCGGCTGCGATGCGCGCCACGATTCCCGTGCCGCAGGCGATATCGATGATGCGGTCCCCCAGCTTCGGGTCAGCAAGCCCTATGAGTATCGGCGCCCATGGCCCAAAAACGGCAGGGACCAGTTCCCGCTCATATATCTCGGGTGCGCTTCCAGCGACTTGCCATTGTCCTTGCTGACTCATCAGATGACCGCCAAAGGACGTTGATGCCAATGGCAGTTTAGCTCACCCCGACAATGTCTGCCATGAGGCACTTCCGGGGCCTTGGTGTTCTGAATTTTGGTAATGATCTAACCTGCGGAAGTGCCTTTCGGAGTTCCGTCAGGATGCCTGACTAGCTCGAATATGGCGACGTGCGTGTCGTCAACCCAATACTCCAGCGTGTCACCGCAGATCGTACAAGATGCGTGGCCGGTATGGGGTACCAAGAATTTCTCGACAGCGCGGTGATACTCGGCACCGCAATTTCGACATCTGACAACCATTTCCGAAATATGCGCCGCCGCTTGCCCGCTATCCAGTATGGATGGCTGACATATTCAAACTAACGCGGCGGCTGCAACGCCCGCCTTGGAACCAGAAAGTCCGGAAGAGAGTTTGAGAGGTGGACCCTCGAAGGGAGGTCACCATGGAGGACCGAGTGACGCATTGTTTGCAGTGCGGGAAGCGTCTGGTGCCCATGCATAGTTTTGACGGACGCACGGAGTTGAAGTGCATTTTCTGCGACAAACTAGACCCTACGGAGATGACGGCGGCGCACAAACGGGCTGACAGTCCGCTGGCCACTTCTATTTCTGAGGCTGTCCCCGAGACAGTCTTTTGAAAGAGCTGGCTCGCAGCAAGCCTTCGGACGTGATGTCCCGGTATTCAACATCAGCGTAAAACTTTGGCTCAACCCATGTTGCTTTCGGCTTCCTGATGGGCGTGGTCAGCTTTGACTTCGGGCTAACCACAGTGTCGAGCTGTTTCCTGATCTGGCTCGAGATGGTGCGAGACCAGCCAGTCCCAACCTTGCCCATGTAAACAAGGTCTTTGCCTTCCTGCTTGCCGAGATACAACGCGGCAACGCCGCTTGGGTCCTTCACAAAACCGACGACAGGGAATTTGCCCTTCTGCACGGCTTTGATCTTCAGCCAGTTCTCACTTCGCTCCGACCGATACGGGGCGTCCGCTCGCTTGGATATGATGCCTTCCCAATTCAGCTTGGCGGCATGCTCAAACATCTTCTGACCGTCGCCGACGAGATGTTCAGAGTAGAGCACGGGCAGCTCGACATCGTTCTCGCCGAGGAGGTCGAGCAGCAGTTGCTTGCGCTCGATTTGCGGCAGCTTGCGGAGGTCGCCATTCCGCCAGAGAAGGTCGAAGGCGTAATAGATCAGGCGGCCCTGCCTGCCTGCAGCCAGCTCTGCCTGCAGTTCCGAGAAGTTGGTACGTCCTTCATGGACGACCACAACCTCCCCATCGATGATGGCTTCGCCCGAAATGGCCAGCGCCCCGGCGATCTCCGTGAAGCGCTTGGTCCAGTCGGGCCCGTTGCGGGTAAAGACTTTCTTCCTTCCCCGGTTGAGATGGACCTGAACGCGGTAGCCGTCGTATTTGATCTCATGGAGCCACTGATCGCCCTGCGGCGCTTTGGTCTTCAGGGTGGCGAGCTGGGGTTTAATGAACCCCGGCATCTCGATACGCTTTGGCACTCTGGAAACTCACAAACGCCCGCCGCACCTTGGGGGCAATTGCGAGCATTTTACTTACTTCCCGAGCACCTCGAACAATCAGGGGGCGTGACCGATCTCGCCACCACCAATGTTTGCAGATTTTTCCCGATCGAGATTTTCGGCCTCGAAACCCCGTGATTCTACGGAATCCTCAATCCTGTAGGACGCTATAAACTTGCCCCTGCCAGCGTGGTGTTTTCATCCCGAACAAATTTGGGCTGGCGGAGGGCCGCAGCAATGCGGCCCTTTTGCCATTCGGTAGGTGAGCCATTCGCTCAAACCACCATTCGGCGGGGTTATGGCAATCGCCGACACAAGCCCTAGTGCCATTTGCGTTGCCCTTTGCGACCCGCTTTGATGGGCGATGGGCACCAAGTCACGAGAATCCATTTACGGCGTGTCGGTTCGGGCTGCGGCGGAACAGGCGGTAGAGGCGCGCAAGACCGCCGACCGTTTGGCCTGCGAGGCCTGGAACAAGCGGATGCTCGGCTTTCAGGGACCGGCGCAGCCGTCCCCTTCGTTAGGCGATGCCCTCAACGCCGGATATCTCTATCTCGAGGTGAAATGCTTGGGCTGCAGCACGCATCAAACCGTGCCGCTGAGCATAGTTCGCCGACCGAAGGCTACGCCGATCCATGAACTGGAGCGCTACATGCGGTGCAAGGATTGCTCGCGGCTTCAAGGGCGACCGTACAAGCGGAGCCATCTGATCGTTGCGGGCGGCGAAAATTTCCGCAAATGATCCGGCGTCAACGTGGTGGCCGGGAGAGCGGGATTAAGGATGTGCAATCTCTATTCGATCACCACGAACCAAGAGGCGATCCGCGCGCTCTTTTGCGTCGTGAACCGTTATGTCGGCAACCTCGCGCCGATGCCGGGCGTGTTTCCAGATTATCCGGCGCCGGTGATCCGCAATGCCGGGACCGAGCGCGAGCTGACGATGATGCGCTGGGGCATGCCGCCGCCACCGCGCACCGGTGGACCTCCGGTCACGAACATCCGCAACACCAGCTCCCCACACTGGCGGATGTGGCTGAAGCCAGAAAATCGCTGCCTAGTTCCGTTCAACAGCTTCGCGGAATATGCGCCAGAGCCCAACCCGGAGACCAAGAAGAAGGATGTGGTGTGGTTCGCGTTAAACGAGGAACGACCGCTGACGTCGTTCGCCGGGGTCTGGACCGAGTTCAAAGGCGACCGGGGCACCAAATCCAAGCCGGTGCCGGGGCCGCACCTCGTCTACGGCTTTCTGACAACCTCGCCGAACGCGGTGGTGGAGCCGATTCACTCGAAGGCGATGCCGGTAATTCTGACTACCGACGAGGAGCGCGATGTATGGATGCGCGCGCCATGGGATGAGGCGAAGTCACTGCAGCGTCCGCTACCTGATGACGCCTTGAAGATCGTCGCGCGCGGATCAGACAAGGAAGACAAGGCGGCTGCATGAAGCGCTTGCTGCTTTTCCCCATGATCTTTGCGTTCTGGGCCTTTTCGGCAGTCGGCGCACAAGCCGAACCCGTAAACGCTGCCGACATCATCGTGAAGGACGGGGATTCGATTGTCCTAAACGGTATCGAGTACAGAATGATCGGTTACGACAGCCCCGAGACCACCAACGTTCCCTGGCGGAAGGTTTCTGCTGAGGAAAAACTAATAGGAGCGATATCAAAACAACGGCTAAGCGATTTGCTGCGAGAAGGCCCCATCGACCTTAAGGATATGCCGTGCTCATGCTCGGCAAAAAAATTCAAGAACGGCACATGCAACCATGGGCGGAAGTGCGGAGTCCTGTCAGTGAATGGCAGGAATGTGGGCGAGACGCTCATTGTGGAAGAGCTGGCGGTGCCGTTCGCGTGTGGAAAAACGCGATGTCAGAAAATGCCGGATTGGCCGAAGATCATTCGCGCCCAGTTTCCTCCAAATGAGCCGAGGCAGTAATTGCCCTGATCCTCATTTTTGCGCCTTGCATTGCGATCACGCCTGCACATGCGATAGACCCGCCGTGCTCGGATGTGCTGCCAAATGCGGCCTCTCGCTGCCTTCGTATCGGCCATCATTTTATCCTTCAGATGAAAGGAGCGCCTGCCACCGATTGCAGGGCTTGAAGAGAGCTGGCCCCGGTTGTTTGGACAGCGCCCCGCTGGATTTAAGTGGATTCCTGCCGGGTTATGCTGAACGCGGGGCTTTACGGTTTTGTCGTTGCGTCGGGAGGGCGTA
>NZ_JASAUS010000245.1:0-7279 GCF_029953005.1 Bradyrhizobium sp. Mp27
CTGAAGCTCTTGCCCGGGAAACAAACTCAAACTAACAGTCCCTTGTCCTGCCTCGCGGGTGGAGGAATTTGACTGACCACACCCGGAGGAATTTGAAGTGACCCGCGGGGTAGTCATGCTTGTAACGATGCTTTTCGTCGCTACCAGCATGTACTATTTCGTGGAACGTCGCTTCATCGTTGCTGGAGGCGCAGCCTCTGGAGCGCCGTTGAAGACATTGATGAAATTCAGCGCGGCTATTCTGGCATTTGCGATTCTGACTCACGCAACATTCATTCTGAAGGGCTTTGCATGGCGGGTGCCTGAGTCGGTTTTGGCGGATGGAAGGCTCGACAGTTCTCCCACTACTGATCAAGTCGTTTGGCCGCCGGGCCTACCGATTGTTGACTTGGCTGGAGACTCCCATGCTGAAATGTACGTGGCGGCAATGTTGCCGTTAGTCGAGAGCCTAGGTGGAAACCTTCAGTACGTTGGCACTGCCGGATGCCCGATTGTCAAAGGAGCAGCTATCCGATCGCGACGACGCGTGGATTGTCTTCGGGGTCGCGATGAGCAAATCGCTCAACTTGAGACCCAAACGCGCCCGCTGATATTCATCCAGCGGTGGGAAACCTATGACGATGCGAGCATCGATTACGACCAACCAGGCATGTGGCCGAACGATGCTGGATCGTTCGCCAAGCTCGAAGCGGCCCTTTCTGAGACGCTACGCGTGTTAACGCCTGTTCGGCGTGTAATGATTGTGGGCGCCCAAGTTCCTGCCGGCTGCGAGATCAATCGGCCGCGGTTACTTCAAGGGCCGCTGCCTCATGTGCCACCTCCTCCATGTTCGCCCATGTCAAAGGTGAACGCGGTAGCGGCGGGCGCAGCCATCAATGCAATGCTCGCCCGTGTGCAGTCTAAGTATCCCGGAAGGGTCGACTTGCTCAAACCGGTCGATTATCTCTGCGACCAAACGTGCCCAACGTATCACGCAGGCCATTGGCTTTATTGGGACGCTACGCATTTTACCTTGGCCGGATCGACTTTCATGACCGATAGGGCTGCCTCAACATTTCGCACGTTCATCCTGGGTGGATCGAACGCGATGTCTTCAGGCGCACCAACTGAGAACTGATCTATTTCGCCTTCGCGCTCGACGAGGTCCGTCCTCTCGCATACTTCGTCGTGCGCGTGGTGCACGTTGTCGATCACGTATGAAGTAACAGGAGTAAGATTCGGATTCATGCACGAGCTCTCCTGTGTCCGACAAGTACACGCTGGGATGTGCGCCAACTTAAACTTGCGAAGAATGACGGATTTTTTTGTGGGGGCATCAGATAGGTTGACGCTTGCAAGTTTCCCCCATGCCGCGCGTGCGTCGGCAAATTGTGGTCACAGCACTGTCACAACGGTCACATCAATTGGGCTCGCGTCGACTTGACCTTTGGGGGGGGTACGCCCCCTACCATATTGTAGTGATCGCCAGTGTTTTCAGGGGACTTTTGAGACTTGCACTAGAGAGACGCCAAGCCCACCGAACCGGTCGCGTTGCGCTCCAATGCAGCCGTTTCACCCGGCGAGCCGACGTCTAGAGCCGGGCTCTGTGGTCTGTATGCAAGCGCGTCGGCCATCCAGCGCGGCCAACCGGTCAATTCCGCATTGCCTTGAGCTGGGGGATCTGGCTCAATCCGCGGTTGGCGCGGCTTCTGTCGGTCAGTGCTCATGTATTCTCCTGCGAACGCAGCCAAAGCTATTCGTCGAAATCGCCCGTCGCGCCGAAGCTTCCAAGAACGCTCAGCCACAGCCGCCGGCAACGTAGCCGAGGCCGAAAGCACCCCCGACCTTCATTACCGGCCGAAACGACAAAGCCCGCCGCGGAGGTCCGGGCGAGCGTAATTCGGCATTCAATGTGATCGTGCAGGTCATTTTGCATATTCCAGCGCTAGGCGTTTGCCTGGATCCCATCGCACTTCGTGTTGCACGAGCGTTCAGGACAAACGAAAAAGCCCCGGCGATGCCGGGGCTTTGACGTCTGAAGTTGAGTTCAGATCAGTATTTCGCGACGATCGGACCGGTCCAATTGAAGCGGTAGACCAGCGAGGTCGAGATCGTCTGATTCCAGCTGTTGGCGCGGATGCTGTTGGCCAGCGGAACGTTGCCAACGTCGAGCAGTTCGGTCTGGGTCTTTTGGTCGTAGAAGGCCGAACGATACTCGGTCTTCATGAACCAGCCCGGCGAGCTGATGCCGAAGAAGTTCAGGCTGTTCTCGACGCCGCCACCGATGAACCAACCGTTGCGGTTGTAGCTGTTGAGATGGGCACCGACGGGAACGCCGGCGAGGTCCGTGAAGTTTGTCTGGCCGAAGTGGGCGCCCGAGTAACCGCCGTTGACGTAGGTGAGAACGTTCGGAGCGGCCAGCCAGCCGAGGCGCACACCAGCGGCCCAAGAGGTTTCCAGCTTCTGGTTGCCCGTGATACCGTTGAGCGGATCCTGGATGGTGGCGCGGATGCTGCCGAACTGACCGTCAGCGAACACACCAGCGACCCAGGTGCCGCTGAACTGCCAGTCGTAACCGGCGCCCACGGTGCCGAACCAGCCCGAGCCGCCCTGGCGCTGGGTGATCGTCAGCGGCGTACCGGAAACCGTATCCACAACGCTCTGGTCAGCATTCGAGAGGCCGCCACCGCCACCGCCGAAAATGTAGAAGCCGGTCCAATTGGCGACCGGTGCCGGCATCGGAGCTTTCACGTAGGGACGGGCGGCCAGGTCGGCGGCCGAGGCCGAACCGGTCATCGCCACAACCGCGGCGAGAGCGAGCAAAGTCTTTTTCATTGTCAAAATTTCCCCAAGTGGAAGCGTCGTCGATGTCTGCGAGGTAATCTAGACGTATCGGCCGATAATGCTGTAGCTGGAAGGCCACAGTGACGGACAAACGCTCTGGAAATGCTGGCTGGCAACGAAGAAAACTTAGCCGATTTATTCCGCGACAATCCAGCGGCTATCGCCACTTATCTATCTGATAAATTTGAAGAAAATGATATCCTAAAGGCTAAGACGGCGCTCAGCCTCGTCACGCGAGCTCATAACGTACAGATCCTGGCACGGGACGCGGGCCTTCGACGCGACACCCTCTATAGGACGTTTGGCGGTCGAATCGACCCGCAGCTCAGCCGGGTTCTTAGGTTGCTCGAAGCGCTGAACGTAAAGGCCCGGGTTACCCCTGCGTCCAGGATCGCCAGCCCGAGCGCGATCGCTACACGGCTCAGTCAAGCCTTCGCTTTCGACGATCCGACTGACACCATCCGGGAGCTGAGCACCGTCGTAAAATCGCAGAACGTCACCTCGCTCGCGCGCGAACTCGGCATTATGCGGACGACGGTCTACAAGACGTTCGGAGGAACCGTGGATCCGCAGCTAAGCCGGGTCCTAAGTCTCTTTGAGACTTTCCGGGTCAGGCTGGAGGTCGTGCCGTCGACTGAGTCCAAGGTCAGACCACCCCGTCCGAAGCTTGGTCGACCGCGAAAGACCCTGGTCGAGCGGCCTTAGCATTTCTCAAGTTGAGCCCCTTTCCCCAGCACCTATCTGCGACCGGGCTGGTGGACTCGTAGGGGAAATTCTTTCAAGCCAGAAAACGGCAAAGAAAACCCGCGGACCTCGCATGATGTGCAGGACCGCGTACCACGTCCCGCGACCAGCGCGGCGGCGGCGAGTACCTCACGGTAGTGATCCGCGAGCTTAGCAATGCCGAGCCAGTCTGGGCGGCCCCCTTCGACACCTCGCCAGCCTCGAAAGCGAAGCCCCTGAGATCGACTTCGCTCAGCCACCTCTTTCCGAATAGGTGGTCCTTTCCGAATGGGTGGAAAGCGTCAGCCCGTGCATTTCGGAATCCCTGCCCTGCGCTAGCTCCCCGGGACGTTGGTCTATGGCTTTCTCACGACGGCGCCGAATGCCGTTGTCGAGCCCATTCATCAAAAGGCAATGCCGGTGATCCTGACGACGGCCGAAGAACGAGATGTTTGGCTGCGGGCGCCATGGGACGAGGCCAAGGCGCTGCAACGGCCTTTGTCACATCAGGCGCTCAAAATCGTGGCGCGGGGCGTAGACAAGGAGGATAGACCTTCAATCGCCGACGCCACTTCTGTTCAATAGTGAACTTAGGAACAACCTGCACGCGATAGGAATAAACTGCTCAAACCGAGCTGCGATGACGCCCGAGAGATTCTTCGAACCACTTAACAAATGATACTGACTCTCCTCAGCCCGAAGCGTAGAGTTGAAACATCACCGCAGCGGCACTTGGCATCGGTCGGTGATGAGAACGCCAGTTGCGCTCCCGCCCCACTCGAACGAGGGAGCAATGCCATGCTGAAGCGACGTCGTTACAAACAGTCCAAAACTCTCAAGGAGCGGCTCGCTGACGAGGCCGCTCGTCTTCGCGAGGAGGCCCAGGCGCTTGCGCCGGGACGCCGCCGTGAGATCCTGCTCCGCCGGGCACGACAGGACGAGACGGCCATGCAGATCGAGTCCTGGCTGCATTCGCCGGGCCTGAGGGCGCCGACATGAGCCGGCAATACCGCGCCAATCTGGTCGGCGAGAACGGCGTGTTTCGCTCCGCCGAGGCGTTCGAGGCCGACTCCGATGCATCCGCGCTTCGCGTTGCACAACAGTTCACGCGCCGGGGCAACGTCGAGGTCTGGCAGCTCGACCGGAAGATCGGGCTGTTGTTGGCGCAAGCCACGCCGCCCATCGCAGCCTGACCGGCAGCCACGCTGCCCCAGCCGCCGCACCGGAAGGCGTCACTCGTCCGCAAGCTTGCGCTCGATATAGGCGTCCACCGTCTCCGCGAAGGAGCGCTGCACCCCGACCGCGGCACCGTGCTGGTCGAGCGCGTCGCACTGGAGCACGCGCAGGCCGCGCCCGCGGAGGCTGGCCGGCGCGGTGTTCAAATATTGATCGATGGCGCCTTTGGCGAGCGGAATGGCCCTCGGATCGCCCCTTGCGATCAAGAGACGCAAGAGGCTCTGGCAATCGGCCAAACCGGGCATGGCTCCGCCTTCAGCGTTGCTGCGATTTCGGCTTCGGTCGCTTGACCGGCTGGGTGTGCGTGCCGAACAGCGCCAGCAGAAACGCGACTTCTTCCTTCGAACCGACCTGGATCATGACTTGTCTCCTTCTCGCTCCGTTGGTCGGGGCCAACGGTCGCCGCGTTCAGGACAATCGGGTTTCAGCAATGTTTCAGGAGTGTTTCGTCGAGACCGAAAACGATCTTCAGAACACGATCTACAGGTGCCTGCTGAAGGTCTGCCGGTGATGCAAAGGGCCTGCCCCGATGTTTTTGTCGGACCAGCCCTACCTCCTGAAAACGGCCCCGGCGCGGGACGGGGGGCTGGGGGCGCCGGAGCCGCCATTCCAGGCCGGCCATCGGCGGTGGGCCGACCACAAAGCTAATTCCAGTTTGGAGCAAGAAGTTCCAAAAGGGGACCTGGCAAAGCGAACAGCTCAATACTGAGGACGCTTCAACAGCTCCGGCAATCGCGAGATTGCCGTTGCGATCCGTCGCGCCTCGTCGCGCGATAGATATTGGTGGGCATATTGGTAGCCCCACGAGTGCAGATCATCGCGATGAAGAACGCAGCAGATCGTGAAGCCGTTCGCGTCCTTGACTCGGAAGCACTCCTCTTCCGCGATCATGACCCATGGCGCCGGAAACCGCCTGAGATTGTCCATCCATGATCACGGGCGTGCGTGGCCCCGTTGCTGCTCAATTCCGCGCGGTACGTGGCGGCGCTTGGCAAGACCAGTCCGCGGCGCTGCCGGCGGCCGGCGCGGAACGAAGAGGCTGTTCACAAGAATAGGCTCGCTGTCGCCGAGCCGTGTCCGCTCCTGAACCAGGCCGCTCATCACGACGCGCATCTTCATGATCTCTTCCGCCACGAAGGTGCAGTTCTCGTCGCGATTGATCTGCTCATGCATGATGGCCTCGGCCTCTCGCATGCTGACGCGTAACGCTCTGACGATGTTGCGGATTTCATTGATGCGGTTGTCCACGGCCTATCTCCACCTGACGACGGGACAATAAGAACAAATCATGAACAATGAGTCAATACGATCTTCACTTCGGGTTCATGGTGCCTTGCCTGAAGGTGCGGCCAATAACGGCACGTAGGTAGGAAACATGTCCTTGACCCGGTGGCCGCTGCGGTTGACTGGCATGATGCCTACCGCGCCGGCGACATCGAAACGATTTTGGGAATGTGCGCCGATGATGCGATCGCCCATTGCGCCTGCGGCGGCATGAAGAGGATTTCGACCCGCCATGGCCTGCGCGCCTATTGGGTCGACCGTCTCAGGCATTATCCCGCTTCGCATCTGGACGATCTCCTGCCGTCCGCCGACGGAGCAACCATTTCCTATATCGCTCGCGATGGCCTCGTGAGCGCGATCCTCACCTTCAATGCGTCCGGTCAAATTGCTTTGTTGACGTGCGGGCCTTTGAACAACGGCGTGTACTCATAGAGGAGCAGACGTCGGCTTTGGGGTCTAAGCGGAAATTCTTTGCTCAATCAGAGTATTGCCGGTTTTGACCCGAAGCGGCCGTTGTCTGCTGCTGTCTCGAGAAGTATAAGCTGCGCATGATCATTCGCCCCGAACGTCCCACAGACACAATGGCAATTCGGACGGTCGTGACGGCGGCGTTCCGTGATGCATCGCGTAGTGACGGCAATGAGGCCGACATCGTCGACGCGCTCCGCATTGATGGTACTCTGGCTGTTTCTCTGGTCGCGGAGGACGATGCAGGTCTTGTTGGTCACGTGGCTTTCTCGCCAGTTGCCGTGAACTCAGAGGAGGTCGGCTGGTTCGGCCTCGGCCCGGTCGCCGTGCTCACGGCGAAGCGTCGACGCGGGGTCGGAGCAGCACTCATTGAGGCCGGACTGAAACGCTTGGATGAACTCGGAGCGCGGGGATGTGTGGTCCTCGGCGATCCCGCCTACTATCGTCGATTTGGATTTGAGAGTGATTGCGAGCTTCGCTTCGCCGATGTGCCGTCGGAGTATTTCCAGCGGTTGGTCATCGACGGCGAGCCGCCACGAGGTCTGGTGAACTATTCTTCTGCTTTCTATGGGCGCTGATATCCGCAGTTGACCCCATGGAGCGTCCGCTTCTTCGCCGCTCTTAGGGGCTAAGCGACGCGATGGGCCAGGACCCGTCGGCTGAACACATCGACGACCGCCGCGAGATAGACGAAGCCACGCCGCATCGGAATGTAGGTGATGTCCATTGCCCACGCATGGTCGGG
>NZ_JASAUS010000246.1:0-7276 GCF_029953005.1 Bradyrhizobium sp. Mp27
CACGGTTTCATAGGTCACGCCAATGCCACGCGCCGCCAGCATTTCCTCGACCATGCGCAAGCTTAAGGGAAACCGGAAATACAACCAAACGGCATAGCTGATCACTTCCGGCGGGAAGCGATGGCGGCGGTAACAGAGGGTCCTTGGCAGTCCGCATGCCGCTCGTCTACCCCCTCCGCCGCTCCAATTCGTTAACTTGACGGTACTCTCGGACCTCATCTGGCTCAAGCCGAAAGGCTGCACCGAATCGAAGCCGAACTCCTTCACAAATTGCGCAGATCGCTTCCTCAACATGGTTCAACGCTCGTCAGCTCGACGTAAGCTGAATGTCTTAGATGCTGCAACGTTCGATGTGGGCCGAGAGGTCGCCATAATTTGCTCAGTCCGACAAGGAGCAGGAAATGGATCCCTTTGATGCAGGGCAGGCTCAGCGCGGTAATGGCAGCACCGAATCTTCCGGCCGCGAGGACCGGGAAGGTGAGGAGGCGCAGTGGGTTGGAGTCTTGACCCACGCGGTGCTCGCCGCTGACGATCCGGCAAATCTCGGGGATTCTGCTCCTGCGGAGGGGGGGCACGACCAGATGCTGGAGGAGTGGGCTGCCGAAGAGGGGCAGAACCCGCTCGAGGATCGACAAGAGGCTGTAAGGCGAGTGAATGCTTGGAATCAGGGCGAGCTGAATCTTGCAATGCTGCGTCTCACCAGCCTGCCTCCACTTCCAGCCGGGCTCCACTCGCTCGACGCGTCCTTCAACCGGCTGACCAGTCTGCCCGAGACTCTCCCTGACGCGCTCAATTCGCTCAATGTTAATGGGAATCAGTTGGTCAGCTTGCCCGCGCTTCCGGCCGAGCTCGCCTTGCTGGACGTGTGGAGCAATCGGCTCACCAGCCTGCCTGAGACCCTCCCGGCCGCGCTCGAGGGCCTCAACGTCGGCAACAACCAATTGACGAGCCTGCCCGAGGCCCTCCCGGCCAGGCTCGAAAGCCTTGACGTTAGTGTAAACCAATTGACGAGCCTGCCCGAGACTCTCCCGGCCAGTCTCGGAAGCCTTGACGTTGGTGTAAACCAATTGACGAGCCTGCCCGAGACTCTCCCGACCAGTCTCGGAAGACTTTACCTTAACGATAACCAGCTAACCAGCCTACCCACGGGCTTGCTAACGCAGTTGGGGGCTGCTGCGGAGGTGGTTGTGTCTGGCAATCCGCTGCCCCAGGAGATGCTGATGAACCTGGACACAATCCAAAGTACCGATGGGTATGCCGGCCCGAGGGTCGTCTTTGATTTGTCTGAGACGCACGAAGATCAGTGGGAGGACGCCGCCGTTGCGCCGTTTCCTCTCGAGACAGTAGCTGCGGAGTCTCTTCCCGAGGCAGTAGCGGACTGGCTCAACGGGGATCCGAAGGAGGGCGATCCCGAGGTGGTGGCCAAGTGGCAGAGCTTTGCAGAAGAGCCCGGTGCCCAGCAATACGCAGACTTCCTCAACGGGCTGCGGAATACCGTGAACTCTGGGAACGAAGGATTCCAGCAGGGGGTGGCCAATGATCTGCGGCAGGCAGCGGCCAACCCGCAATTGCGCGCGCAGTACTTCCAGCTTGCTCTTGACGCCAACGAGAGCTGCGCGGATCGCAGAACTTTGACCTGGAACGGCATGCAAACCGCGCGCCTGATCGCCAACGTCGAGAACGGGCTCTATGACAATAACGAGGGGGTAGCGGCCCTCGTTGATCTAGGCCGTGTCATGTTCCGCTTGGAGGCACTGGGGGGGATCGCGCGCGAGAAGGTCCAATCGCTCCGCACAGGCGGCACCATCAACAACGTCGACGAAATCGAGGTCTACCTTGCCTATCAGGCCACGCTGCGCGAGCGGCTGGGGCTGCAGCACATCGCCCCGGACATGAACTACTTCTACGACTCTCACCTCACCGAGGAAGACATTGACAGGGCTGAGACGTCTGTGCGGAGCAAGGAGGCGACGGGGTTCGCCGACTATTTGGCGACGGACTGGAAACCTTGGGACGATGTGGTGCTCCGCATTGAACCGGAACACCATGCCACGATGGAGGAAAAGCTCGCCGATGCCTTGGAGGAGGAGTTCCCGGGCCGACTGAAGCAAAAGCTCGTTGAAGCGGGACTGATCGGCGCTGAGGCCGATGTCGTTGCGGATGCCGAGCGGGAGTTCGGACCCCAGGTCAGCAAGGACATCGCTCGCGAGATCAAGGGTGCTCTGAGGGACACGGTGCTCAACAAACGCGGCCTCAGTCTGTGAAGCGGCGTCTGCTGCTTGACCACGCGGTCCTTCATCCAGATCGAAGGATCAAGCAACTGCCTGAGCGAGGTATTGGTTCAACCGCAGCGGCGGAAACTGAAAACTGCGACGGCTGATCAGCCATTATGCTGTGAAGCGGCAGTAGTGCTTTGGCAAGACCAAGGCCGTGACCGCCACGGCCCGGAAGATCGCAGTTCTGTTCTACAATGCTGTGCGATACGGAATGGACTATGTCGATCCCGGGGCCTCGTCCTACGAGACGCGCTACCGGACGCGAGTGGTCAACAATTTGTAGCGGCGTGCCAAGGCATTCGGCTTTGTTCTCCTGCCCTTGGAGCCGAAAGTAGATGCTGCCGTTTCTTAGGAATCGTTCTCAAGCGTCAGCTCCCCGATCTTGGCGTGCAGCGTTTTCACGTCCACCGCGGGCTCGCTCGTTCTGTTGCCACCGCGAGGACCAAAGACCTCGGCCGCCGCTTCCTGAAGCTGGGACTTCCACTGCGTGATCTGGTTCGGATGCACGTCGAAATGCTCAGCCAGCTCGGCCAGCGTCATCTCGCCCTTGATCCTTGATCGCCGCTAACGCCACCTTGGCCTTGAATGCGAGTGCGTGTGTGAATGCGGATCGAAATTTGACCCCTCAATCAGTCCATCTCGTGGGCTAACGTCTTGATTCTTCAAGTGCCGGAAAAGTGACCCCGGCGCCGATCGGCGTCGGACCCCCGCGCCGATTCACAGAAGCATGCGAAAACCATCGAGGCTCGCGGCGGAGACGTTGTCCAGCCGCATCAAGAAGCCGGATATACGTCAGTAGTTGTGGCCGTCGATCCTGATCAAGTCGGTCGTTGCAATCGGGCGGGGTCCATATGGGGTCCGGACGCCGATCGGCGTCCCAAGTGCTTGATGGGTCAATGTTCAGCGTCGATTCACAAAGATGTTGGCTGGAGATAGTCCTCGCCGCGAAAGCTGGCCGTACGCCTCACCGATGAGGAGCAGTATTTTGTCTCTGAATCTTCGGTCTATCGGCTGTTGACGGCGAAGCGCGCAGGCACATGCGCCATGCTGTCTTGGCGCGGCAATTGTCGTCATCAGGTTCTCGACAGCTTCCCCATTTAAGTTTAACAAACATACAGGGCTGATCCCCTTGGAAGAACATCCGCTGCCGATGCTCACGGTGCGTGCCTGCCGGCGCTGTAAAGGGCGGTTTGTTGCTGATTGCCGGCATGTCAGATCGATAGCCCAGGTTCATATTTGAGGAGGACGGATGGATTTCCCCTCGACCAAGTCGGTGCATGAACAATCGGGCAGCACGGGTCCGCAAGAGAGCTCACCCGCGGCTCCGTCTGCAGCCGCGGCGACCTTTGAGCGGCAATTGAGAGAGATCAGCAGGTCAGGTGTGGGTGGTGGAGCAATGCCGGCCGCCGCTGCGCTGCAGCCGGCTCAATCAACGGAGGTTTTGATAGGGAGGCAGTGCAATCAGATCCTTTACTCCGAGGATGCTCGCCTTATCTCGGGGCTTGAGAAGGCCCTTACGAAGGGCGGGGCCGCCAAAGGCACCACCAATAACTATTTACGTGTTCTTCGCGGCTTTGGCCATTGGCTCTCCGCAAATAACAAAAAGGGCATCTCTGCTCGGCTCGACGACAAAAAATCGCTGTCTCAAGATGCGCGCGAGTTCAGCGGAGAGGGTGAGCCCTGGAAACTTCTTACAGCAATAGGTCATCTCCGAAATTCGCAGTCGACCGGCGAAGTCGTGCCGATCACACGCCACGTTGAGGTAAATCCTTATCAGCAGGACGCGGAACTCATCAAAGAGTACCAAAACGAAGTAGCGTCAGAGATGGGCAAGAGGGATGCAACCGCTCTTCGCAATTTCAGCGACTACCTGCGTGACAACAACAAGAAGGGTATTGTTGGTCGGCTTCGCGGCGAGTTGTTAAATGAAGATGTTAAGAGCTATAAGAAAGTCTCCGCTTTTCGTTCGAAAATCGGTGTCGCGCTGGATCGTCTCCGAAAATCGTCGGCCGGCGCTAAGGCGATGGATCTCGAGCGCAATATTGATCCCGAAGACGCGGCCCTGAAGGAGTCGAGGCAGGTCGGCGACGCCGCTGCGCAGCACAGTTCGTCGCAGAAAGCTGGCAGTTGGCCAGAGGAATTGCTTCCTGCGGAAGGCCATGATCAGAATTTGCTTTTGGGGCCGATGGACGAACCCGGCGCGTCGTCCTCGGCGCCGCAGCCGACTCAGTCAACTGGGATTTTGAGAGGGAGGAGGAGACGGCCTCTTTATCCCGAGGATGCTGCCCTTATTTCGGGGCTTGAGAAGGCCCTCATCAAGGGCGGGGCCGCCGAAGGCACCGCCAAGGACCATGTACGTACTCTTCTCAGCTTTGGCCAGAGGCTCTACGCAAATAACAAAGATCCCATTGCTGCTCGGCTCGACGACGAAGAGTCACTGACCGCTGATGCGCGCGAGTTGTTCGAAAAGCGTCCCGCGACACTCCATAGGGCAATAGACCATCTCAGGACCTCGCGGTCGACGGGCGGAATCGTGCCGATCGCAGGCCGCACTGAGTTGCATCCTTATCCCCAGGACGCGGCACTCATCAAAGAGTACAAAAACGAAGCAGCGACAGATACCGGCAAGAAGGATGCAAGCAGGAAGGATGCAACTGCTCTTCGCAGTTTCAGCGACTACCTGCGTGACAACAACAGGCCGGGCATTGCTGCTGGGCTCGGCACGTCGTTTGATGGAGATGTCGAGAGCTATAGGAAGGTCGCCGGTGCTGATTCCAGGATTGGTGCCGCACTGGCTCGTCTCCGAAAATCGCAGGCCGGCGCTGAGGCGATGGAGCACGAGCGCCATATTGATCCCGAAGAGGCGGCCCTGAGGGAGTCGAGGCGGGTCGGCGACGCCGCTGCGCAGCACATTGCGTCGCAGAAGGGTGGCAGTTGGCCAGAGGAATTGCTTCCTGCGGAAGGCCATGATCAGGATTTGCTTTTGGGGCTGATGGATGAACCCGGCCCGTCGTCCTCGGCGCCGCAGTCGGCTCAGTCAACTTGGATTGTGATAGGGAAGAGGAAGCAGCCTCTTTATTCCGTGGATGCTCCCCTTATTTCGGGGCTTGAGAGGGCCCTCATCAAGGGCGGGTTCAGCAAATCCGCTGCCGAGCAGCACGGAGGTTCTCTTCGTAGCTTTAGCCGTTGGCTTTTCGCAAAAGAAAAACCGAGCATTCGTGATCGGCTCGACAATAAGTCGCTGACCGATGGCGGTGAGGTGCTCGAGTTCACCGGAGAGGGTAATCCAAAGAGACTCGTTCAGGCAATCGACTATCTCCGGACCTTGCGGTCGACGGGCGAAGTGCCGATCTCACGACGCGCTAAGCTGAATCCTCACCCCCAGAACGTGGCCTTTATCAATCCCGAAGACACGGTACTGATGGAGCCGAGGCGCGTCGACGCCGCCGCTGCGCAGCACAGCGCGTCGCAGGAAACTGGCCGTCGGCCAGAGGAGCTTCCCGCGGAAGGCCGCGATCAGGATTTGCTTTTGGGGCTGATGGACGAACCCCGCTCGTCGTCATCTCTCGAGCCAGCCGCGCGCCATGACCAGGCACCGGATCCCGGAGAGCCCGACCGCCAGCAGTCCCCGGACGAGCCGATGGCTGCGCTTGCCAGGAGCAACCGCCTGCCAAGCGAGGAGGTCCTCATCAACGATGAGCATGACACAGCTGAGTTGAGGCCAGCGAAGAGGCAGAGGACCCTAAACAATCCGCAAGGCGTTGCCGGCGAGCGGCAGCTGAGCGAGATCGCCAATTCAGGCGGCCAGCCGACACCGGCGCCTACCCATCAACAGGGTACGTCGTCATGGGAGACGCAGCCGATGCTGCTGCGGAGCGGCTACGAAGATGTCACGGCGCCGCATGCGGTCGCGACGTACGTCGGGGGCGCCGCTGCGCAGCACAGCGCGCGGCAGCGAGCTGTCAGTCGGCCATTGGTCCTCCCGGAAGGTTACGATCAGGATCTGCGCTTAATGGTGGAAGACGGCCCATCGTGGCCCGAGGTTCCTCCTGAGCAGGCGCAGGACATAGTCCAAGCTGGGCAGGAACCTGCCTGGCCGACCGTGGAAGCAGCGCCAACGCACTCTGCCAGGGCTCGCTCAAATACCTACGGCGGTATTGAGGTGTCGTTTAATCCGAATTCGCCCGCATCATTTGAGTTGCGTGACAATGCTTGGAGCCCGGCGCCTGGCTTTCCGCCGCCGTTTGCCGGGCCGGTACCGGGGCATCACCAGGGCGCTCGACAGCTCGGCTCGCCGCAGGGGCTTTCTCCGGTGTCCGCCCACTCGGACGATGACGCTTTGGCGTGGTTGAGCGAGGAGCTTGCGCGGCAGATGCAAGAACCGGCATCACCATCAACTGCCAGGGCTCAGGATCTCTATCGTGAGTTTGAGGCACTGCTTGATCCGGATGCGGCCGAGTTGGATGACAGTGCTCACTTTGCGCCAGCGCCTTCTGCCAGGGCTCGCTCAGACACCTACGGCGGTCTTGAGGTATCGTTTAATCCGAATTCGCCCACATCATTTGAGTTGCGCGACAATGCTTGGAGCCGGGCGCCTGGCTTTCCGCCGCCGTCTGCCGGGCCGGTACCGGGGCATCACCAGGGCGCTCGACAGCTCGGCTCGCCGCAGGGGCTTTCTCCGGTGTCCGCCCACTCGGACGATGACGCTTTGGCGTGGTTGAGCGAGGAGCTTGCGCGGCAGATGCAAGAACCGGCATCACCATCAACTGCCGGGGCTCAGGATCTCTATCGTGGGTTTGGGGCACTGCTTGATCCGGATGCGGCCGAGTTGGATGACAGTGCTCACTTTGCGCCAGCGCCTTCTGCCAGGGCTCGTTCAGACACCTACGACGGTCTTCCATTGGTTGATCTGACCGCGCCCGCACCGTCCCCATTGCGCGACGATATCGTGCGGCGGTTTCCGATCACCTCCTCCGATGCTCAGATCGGGGCGTTGAATC
>NZ_JASAUS010000247.1:0-7244 GCF_029953005.1 Bradyrhizobium sp. Mp27
TGAAGCTCTTGCCCGGGAAACAAACTCAAACTAACAGTCCCTTGTCCTGCCTCGCGGGTGGAGGAATTTGACTGACCACACCCGGAGGAATTTGAAGTGACCCGCGGGGGAGGAAAGGCCGACGTGGTTGCTCCGCAATCGACGGATGCCTCCCGTTCAAGGCCGGAGCGTCACGGAGATAAGTGACTTGCTAGAGCAGAGCGCGATGTGCGATGTGCGATTGCAGCACGTGACGCTGCGTGCGATTCAAGTCTTTTGTAGCAGCTCACGAAAAACTTTTTTGGTTTCCAGCATAAAATCAATGAGCCTCAATTCCGCCACGCTGCTTGTCTCATTGCCGCAAGCATCATCACGGATGTACTGATGATGTTGGGGTGGCCCCGGCGCACTTCACGCCCCCGGCAAAGTGCGTCGGGACGCCTTGGTTCGCCGGCGTCTCGTTCAGATCCAAATACATGTCACTAACTCACAACGAGTTGGACGTCGTGCTGATGGCAAACGCGAGCTCGGAACGATTTGCTGTACTTTCTATTCTGCTTCATCGGTTGAGGCGTTTTGTTTCTGATAACGCCGTTGCAGCTGTTGATCGGCCAGATCGCATATCTATGCAGCGAGTCTTCATTGGCGTCGCATCAATGCGATGGACCTCCAGATTCGGTTCCACATAAGTCGCCTGGTGAGGCGTCGATCATCCCGTCACAAAACATTCCTACGCTGCGAGCTGGAGGCCATGTATGCAGGAGCCGGGGTGTAAGGTTGTGCCTCATGATTACAGAAAATGGGATTCGCATCCTGGCGTTCCAGTCCATTCACACTGGATCGATAAAGTGTCTGTTTCGAAAACCAATCGAGCGTGGACATCATCTTCGTAATATTCTCCATGAGGACGCAGCCCACACGCGCGCGAGAAAGGAGATTGCGCGGCCTTGCAGAAATACTATATTGAGAGTTCATCGCCCTATCGCTCCTAACCAAGTCGAATGCGCACCCTGGCGCGGTCCTCAGGGTAGTGAGAGCTTGCCGGATCGCCATCGATCAGGTGCTCTTCGTCCGGCACGCTTGATTGAAGCGTCGCGCCAGGCCATAGCCGAGATCGGCGTACGCCTCGTTTGCTCGCCCGGCCTGCCCGACGTTGATCCTGCAGGTCGATTGGAAGCGCGAATCGGATGCGATCTAGTACTGACCGTCCGCCTCAGGACGATGCGGAGCGCGCTCGGATCCGCCTCACCCTCGCTCGACCCTACGGCTTTTCGCGATCGTGTTGGCGGCTTTCAGTGTTGGGCAAGGCGCTCGGACCAGGCTTGAGCCGCGGCTCGCAGAAACCTTGTACTTCGATCTGACCGCGCTGGGATCGCCCGCATGAAAGATGCGCGTTTCCACTTTAAGCGCGAACCAATTGAATGCCGGCAACGAGCAGAACGGCCGCCAGTATGAATCTGATGGCTGTCTGGCTCAACCATTTCAGGCCGATTACTGCTCCAGCGACCGCCCCCGCCAGCGTGAAGATAGCGTATAGAGCCAAATCCGGAGAGGGAAATTGCCCGGTGAAAAGAGCTCCGACGAAGCCGACTGTGGAATTGGCCAGGATAAAAGGGGGTGATAGCGCGACGGTCTGCCTCGGTGATGCCCAATTCAGTGCGATGAGCGTCGGGGCGAGGAACACACCGCCGCCCACCCCAGTCAGGCCAGAAACGAGGCCAAGGACCGCGCCAATGCTCACGCTTTCCCGGAGCGGAATTTCGCCGACGCGATCGACAGCTCGTCCCCGCTGCATGATCATCACTGCGCTCGCCAGAAGAAGAACGAGTCCGGTTAGTGTTTTGTACATGTGCTCCTCGAGCACAATCAAGCCACCGGCAAGCGACGCTGGCATTGACGAAAAGAGAAGAGGGCGCAGGATTGTCCAGTCAACGACCTTGTTGCGGTTGAACAGCCAAGTAGAATAAGCCGCGACGACAATGTTGAGACCAAGCGCCGTGGGGCGCGTCTCTGTCGATGACATACCAAAAAAAGCCATTAGCGAGAGGAATGCAGTCCCGCCAGCCTGGCCAACGCTCGCATATAGCAGGGAGATGATCGCGAAGAGCAGGGAAGTCATGCTTCACATATCTTGGCGACGATCTTCGCCCGTTTTATTAGCAAGCCCATCATGATTCGTGCATCTGGTGCGGCCTAATTGTATTTCCGCTCGGGGCGGATCTAAGCGGTTCGCCGGAATCGTGCGGCCGGAGGTGTAGTCAGTTCAAGTTCCTTAGCGAGTGCCATGTGTGGACCCTCCCATCAATTGCCGAGGTTGGTAGTTGACTGGGCCCCAATAGGGGGCGTTTGAGGCCCTGAGAGGACGGCACTCGAGGGGGCGGCCGAGGTGAGCTGCCGAGGTGAGCTGCATTTGTTGCTGTAGCTTACCTCGTGCCGCAGCTCGCAATGGTACTGTCGCCTTCCCTCCCCATGTCATGAATGCTTCGAGGCGCCTACCTCGCAACCAACCGTCCGCATTCGAAGTCCTTTTGCGACGATTGATTTTGGCGAAATCAACAGTTGGTATGGCACTTGCTAGTCCGATCCGGGGGCCTCTCCTTCTGGAATGCGCATGCAAAGTGTCTTCCGCATCAAACAGGTTTCGCGACTGCGCCTATCGCTTGTTGCGTTTTTGACGTGGCCCATTTCTGTCCGTTCGGTTCGTTTGTACCGGGCCTGCCGGACGGGCCCGATGAAATGCCGGACAACGATGCGGGGAGTATGGCGTCTGCATCGGATCTTCCGTTCAGCTCATCGATCGCGTCACCGACGCTGTCACACGCCGAGAATCAGCGACAGGTTAGCGATGGATGATTCGCAAGATTGGGAAAAAAGATGACACTTCTGTTGTCTTCATCTCAAAGCAGGGAATTGGTACTGACAAGACGCAGATCGAGTCTCGCACTGAAAGGTGCGTGCTCTACCTTACGTGTAGTTCAGAGCCCAAGATCTCCTCGTGCTCGCCCGAGAGACAAAGCGAAGCACCGTTCGGACGCGACTGCGTTTTCTCGCCATGCAAGCTAAACCGACCCAAGCATCTAGCCGTGCGTGCGCTCGGTTCTTGTCGCCAGCACAGTCCCGGGGCCCTCGGCCCTTCTATCACTGCCGGCATGAGTAAGATGGAGCATCCTTGTGTTCGCATGGAGTCGATCCGCACGGACGACAGGCGATGATCTCCGAGTTCGCCAGCTCGCCATCAGCGAGCACTTTGTCGATCGCCTCGGAGCAAGGATGATGACGCTATTCGGTTGTTTGACGATGCGATCATCCTGGCGCAGTCGCCGGCAGAGCAACGAATGCGGCCAATGGCGTCAGAGAAGGAAAATCGTTATGGGAAATTGGGATGATCCTGGAAATCAGCGAGAATGCAGTCAATTTTCATGTCAAGAATACGATGGGAAAGCTGGGTGCGACCAGCCGGATTCAAGCAGTCGCGATAGCTATTCGCCTCGATGTTCTTTGAATTCAATTGAGGAACGACCGCCAACTGTCACATCTTTGGCTTCCAGCTTCTGGCAAGTTGAGCACGGTGCTTTCGGTGAACTCGCAGATATAACCCTCCTTTGGGCAAGTCTGCATCTCGCGCTGGGTGAGGTTCTGGGGCTTCGTAAGGTCGGTAAGATGTGGAATCGGCCGATCTAATGCTCACTGGTCGGAGCATGGCTCTCTCCACCAGCGGGTGATTCTTTGCTCAGATGAGCCCGCACCGCTTGCTCGGGACGTCGGACAGGGGTCTAGGGAGAGGAACAGCTGAGGAAAGAACCCCGACCGCGGGCCGGGGTCCCGATTCATCCAAACGCGTGGAGATCTTTATCTGGCGAACGGCCAGCCAAACTTGTAGTTGAGCCGTGCCGTGATGAGATCGACGTCCTGGTGCGCGCGATCCGCGCCAAGGGCCGCTGGGAAGCTTATGTTGCTGCGCTGCATGAACAAGTGGTTATACTCGACGCCCGCTGACCAGTTCGGCGTGAGGCTGACTTCGGCACCGGCGCCCAGCACGCCACCCCAACGCACATCATTGTTTTTGCCAAGCTCGGTGCCGGTTGCCACCGAGTTGACGTAATAGGTGTTGCTGGTCACCGCAGCACCGCCCTTGCCATAAAGGAGCACAGCATTGAACGCGTATCCGATATGGCCCGTGAGTAGGCCGAATGCATCTGTCGTGGTGCCAACGGTGTCTGTCGGGAAGGCGGTGCTGACATTGGAGCCGCGGAAGTCGGCCCAGTTGCCCTGGCCTTCGAGGCCGTACACCATGTTGAAGATTTGCCAACGATAGCCGATCTGGCCGCCAACGGTACCGCCAGTCGAATTATGGCAGCCCTCGGAAGTGATGCCATTGAAATCCCAGCAATTGTGGCTCGTTCCCCAGCCACCGTTTGCGCCCATATAGTAGCCGGACCAATCGATAATCGGGGCCGCGACCGGCAGCGGTGCCGCCTTGACCTTGACGGGCTGCCCGGCCAGATCCGTGCCGAATGAGGGGGCGGCCGCACAGAGTGCGCCGATGCATGCAGTCAGAATAAGAATCTTTTTCATTCGCGTGTTGTTTCCTTTAGGTGCCCCAGGCACCGTGCCGTTTAACAACATGAACGCGAATTGCTGTAACTGGCGCACAACATGTCTTGGAAAGAAACGTGCCCAATCGCCCGCGGCGTCAGATTGCGGAGCTCGCGGTTTCCGCTGCTTTGCTTCTACCGAGACGCTGTGGCTCGGCAGTGGTCGCCTCGCGCGGATCATCCTCTTTGAAAATGATCGTTCATGATCACCTGCGACGCGGAGCAAAGCCAAAAGGTGTTCGGCTCCTTCCGTCGCTAAGCTGCGGCAACGCCCAGCCGCACTTACAGTACTGGATCGATGGCACGCCTCAGGCGCTTAAGGTCATTCTTCCGGCAACACGGACGTGCTATCGCTTGCAATCGCGAGCAACGCGATGCCGATCGATTGCAGGCTCGATCGCTTTGGCTCTGGAACGACCACAAGTCTAGCTCGATGGTCCGTCAACTTCGACCTTGATTGATGGGTCGGGAAGCCCACTGCGTGCTAGACAGTGCTCTTGCTTGAAGTTGCGCAAGATCGTGCCGAGCTCAAGGTCACCGTGGTCGGTTTCCTGGCGCGAGCGAATACCAGCGCGGCCGCCCCGTCTCGCCGCCGTCTGGGCCTGGTGTTCAGCTTCCTGGTCTCGGCCGCCAGAGGAGCTGCAGAGGCAACAGCTTTCTCGAGCGCTCTCGTTTCAGCGGGGCCGCACATGATTAGAGAAAAGTCTGCTCGACCACGCACTGGCCCGAATTTTCCACCGTATGAGGCGCCCTAAATGCCTTAACGGCGCCGGATGCTCTCGCCGCAATAGGCACAAGCGAGTCATTGCCCGGTCGACGGTGCCAGTTCAGCCCGCAAGTTGCGTATCGCCTCGTTGGCCAGATTCAAAGCATTCCGTTCGCCGTTTCTTATCGAGCACTCGAGGTAAGTGCGCAATCGGCTATGAAGGACGGCCTTCAGATTATGTGCCAGCAGCGGATCCTTCTCGACAAAGCTCCAAGCCTTGTCAAATGCGACGCTCACAACGGCATCTGGCACCTGCACCTGCTCGGAAAAGATCTGATCCATCTCTAACGCTCCTCGACATCCTGATACAAGGAAGTACCTTCTCAAAAGCAACCGGATTGTGTTGCGTGTCTCAGCACGAAAGACATCTGCTCTTCAACCTCTTCCACGCTACTCCCGGGACTTCAGGAGAGGATATAGATGCTTGTTGAAGTTGCGATGACCGAACGCCGTAATGCCCGCGCAATTCGAAGAAATTCTGAAAAGAGTGAAGCGAGTACGAGTTGTCGTGCCCTTCATTGCCGTCGTGGGCCTCTTGGTCGGTCACCAAATTGTGGCTTTTCTTCCTTCATTCGGAAGATCGGCCCCCACGGGTTGCGGTTAAAGCCCAGCATGATGAAAAAGGCCGCCTACTCTTTTCCCACTCTCAAGAAGCGTTCAAACCGCAATGGCGCTTGTGACGTCGGATTTGGGGTGATGTAGCCTGTTCCGGATGAGACTTGTCTGCTTTGCGACAAGTCTCGACGCCTATTGCCGTGTGATATTCACCTGCGCGTGGCTTTCTGCTCCGGCCGTGGTGTTTGTTACCGGTCAGGCGCCTAAGAGAGGGAACGAGATGCAAGGGCAATTGCACTTTCCCCACGGCGGATTCTTAGTCGTTTGGCAAAGAAGGGCCGGGCGCCGTCGGTGTGGGTTCAATACGGAGTTGCGTAGGAAAGCCGGCGCAGCGTGGGATCGGCGGCGCGCTTCCGAGCTTTGGATACTTGCAGCTCGTGAAAGGCGTCGAGGGACAGCAAGGCCCAGCTAGATCGAATGCGTCGCCGGCGGCGTGAGATAGAGCAAGCCTGATTTCGAAAGTGGTGGCGAACTGTTGCCATATGAAAGGCCAGCGGAAGCGGCGCGCTTACGGACGGTGAGCCCATAAACAGCAAATGTCGATCCCTGGTGTGTGCGGCCTAAGTGTAACTGTCAGCCCAGCCATAAACGTCCGCTCAACGCCATCAATCTCCAAAAAGCGCAAATGAAATCTCAGTCCGCTGCCGCACGTGAAAGAATGAGCTTGGCGATCGTCAATCGATTGGCGGAAGTCCGCAGCGCGGCCGGTAATGCCGCCACAGTCTGATCAAAAAGGCGTCCCAGAATCTGAAGGTCCTCGGGGTGGTAAACGCCACGGTCTTGCGACAATCGCATTCGTCCGTGGCCGGTTCTTGTATCGCCAAGCTGGCCGAGCTCCAGTTCCGCGGTGATCATTTGGCCTATGAGGGCATTAAGTAATCGGATCGCTTCCAGCTCGTTGCCTTCTTCGCGCATGAGCCCAGCCACGATGTCGAGTTGCAGGTCGACGCGATCCTCGAGGTTTTGTATGCGTGAATTGGAAGGGTCAAGTTCCACGGTATTTCTCCAAAGTGGTGAAATGCAAGACAGGCGGAGTAGAGGTATCGTTTCCCGTTCGCCAAACGGCGGACGCTTCGCTGGACAAATGACTGCTGCACAGGAGGCGCTTCCGGTCCCCTGGAAGAGGGGGCACATATGTGCCGCGAAAGGATTGCAAAAGTGCAATGAGCGTCTAGGGAAAAGAGCTGGCCCCGGTTGTTTGGACAGCGCCCCGCTGGATTTAAGTGGATTCCTGCCGGGTTATGCTGAACGCGGGGCTTTACGGTTTTGTCGTTGCGTCGGGAGGGCGT
>NZ_JASAUS010000248.1:0-7176 GCF_029953005.1 Bradyrhizobium sp. Mp27
CGATCGTGGTGTTCTCCTTGTCGATCATCACCTTCTTGGCGCGACCGAGCATGTTGAGCGTGACGTTCTCGAGCTTGATGCCGAGATCTTCCGAGATCGCCTGGCCGCCGGCCAGGATCGCGATGTCCTGCAGCATGGCCTTGCGGCGATCGCCGAAGCCCGGAGCCTTGACGGCCGCGACCTTCAGGCCGCCGCGCAGACGGTTGACGACGAGGGTGGCGAGCGCCTCGCCTTCCACGTCTTCGGCGATGATAACGAGCGGCTTGCCGCTCTGTACGACAGCTTCCAGGAGCGGCAGCAGTTCGTTCAGGCTGGAGAGCTTTTTCTCGTAGATCAGGATATAGGCGTCGTCCATTTCAACGCGCATCTTGTCGGCGTTGGTGACGAAGTAGGGCGAGATGTAGCCGCGGTCGAACTGCATGCCTTCGACGACTTCGAGCTCGGTCTCGAGCGATTTGGCTTCCTCGACCGTGATGACGCCCTCGTTGCCGACCTTCTTCATGGCGTCGGAGAGGAACTTGCCGATCTCCGCATCGCCGTTGGCCGAAATGGTGCCGACCTGGGCGATCTCCTCGTTCGAAGTGACCTTCTTGGAGTTCTTGACGAGGTCGGCGACGACGGCGTCCACTGCCAAGTCGATGCCGCGCTTGAGGTCCATCGGATTCATGCCGGCGGCAACCGCCTTGGCGCCTTCCTTCACGATCGCAGCCGCGAGCACGGTGGCGGTGGTGGTGCCATCGCCGGCCGCGTCAGCTGACTTGGAGGCGACTTCGCGCACCATCTGTGCGCCCATGTTCTCGAACTTCTCTTCGAGCTCGATCTCCTTGGCGACGGTGACGCCATCCTTGGTGATGCGGGGAGCGCCGAACGACTTGTCGAGGACAACGTTGCGGCCCTTCGGACCGAGCGTCACCTTTACCGCGTTGTTGAGAATTTCGACGCCGCGCAACATGCGGTCGCGGGCATCGACGCCGAATTTGACTTCTTTGGCTGACATGGCGATCTCCGTTTTCAACTGGTCAGATCCCAAAGGCCGCGCAACTGGCGAGCTCTTGAGGATGAGATTTGAATTGCGGGCCTCATCCTTCGAGAACCCGGCTACGCCGAATCCTCAGGGTAAGGAAAACCGGCCGGCGCTTACGCGGCCTTCTTCTTGGCGGCCGGCAGATCCGTGAGGACGCCCATAATGTCGCTTTCCTTCATGATCAGCAGGTCGACGCCGTCGATCTTGACTTCAGTGCCGGACCACTTGCCGAACAGCACGCGGTCGCCGACCTTCAGGTCGATCGGGATCAGCTTGCCGGCTTCGTCGCGGCCACCGGGGCCGACGGCAACGACTTCACCCTGGGAGGGCTTCTCCTTGGCGGTGTCCGGAATGATGATGCCACCGGCTGTCTTGTCTTCGGCCTCTATGCGCTTGACCACGACGCGGTCATGGAGCGGACGGAATTTCATGCAACCCTCCCTGGCTTGTGTGATCATTTCTCGATTGGCAGTCGTAACGAACCACGTGCCGTAAACGAAGTCTTCCGCTTCCATCAAGACGTGAGGCTTCGTCTCAAAAATTGGCGGCGACTAGATCGTAAGACCCCCTGCTGCCGCGAACGTACACCCTGGCAGCAGCGGCACATATCACATCACGATTGGAATCGAATGCGTTCAGGAAATCCGATTCATTGTTGGGGTGAGCGTCCGGTTGAAGTCGTCTCAGCGCGTCATCCTCTATGAAGAACGATGCCTCTAACGCGCTATCGTATCCCCAAAAACGCACGGCGTGCCGCGTTCGGTCATATGAACGACTATAATTCGGAAACTCGATCATGGTTGGGTCCGATCAAGTTCGCGCAACGGCAAGAGATGCTGGAAGCGACCCGGCTGCGCTGGACCGTAAATGGCTACTCTGGCATCGGATTACAACTGCCCACGAAAATTAAGTGACGACCAGCCTCGTGATCTTCTTCGGGCTGTTGATCGTCGCCGCAATAAATTTTCAGTGGTAGTCCCCCTCGGCTCACCCGCGCTATCGGCTCAAGCCAACAGCTAGTTGGCTCCGCTGAAATGACTCACGAGCTGAATGTCTGTGCGGCGGCAGTTAATGCGATCCTTTCACAAGGTACGACCGTCACTCGTACTGCGCTCAATCCTACAGGTGGTCAGCTTGTCTTCAGCGGCCCGCGCAATCGTTGTGCGAAATTCGCGAACACCATCCGGGTAACTGATCTCGAGTTTCTGGAAGATGTTCTGAGTAAATGGTGGCGAACAAAAACAGCGACGTCTCCAACGGAGAGCGGCATCCGCTCTTTCCAAATGGGGCAACGGTGACGTCGATTTGGTAAGCAATATCAATTGGCTGGGGCGGGAGGGTACCCAGCCAAAAATCGGGCTCCGCGCGCCCCCTGAAAAAGCCAATAAATCCGGTCGACAACGCAGAATGTGTAACAGCTGCGTGCAGCAGGACCAACCGTTTCTTTGGCTCTTCAGGACTTGGGCGAGCAGCCGACTGGGGCAGGCATTAAAGCCTTTGGGACGGCTGGAAGACTTCGCGGGGAGCGGCCGGCTCAGAAGTAGGCGCCGTCCCGGCGGCCGCCACAGGCCTCGCCTCTACAATCCGCCCGGCAGCAGACGAAATCGCCCAAGCCGGTGGTTCAAGTACGGTTCGACCTCAAAGCCGCTAGCAGCAGCGACAGAGCAGCGATAGGGCATCTGCGGAGACGCCTGGTTAGCCTCGCGGACAGCGGCAGCTCCAAGCAAACGCCGGCTCAGTGGCATCCACGGCCCTCAATTTCACGACCGGCGAGGCCGTAACGAGATCACCGGTGGCGGTTCAACGACGACTTGATCGCAATGCCACTGTTACCCGGGAGCAATTTACCGCTCGAAGCCAGAGGCCCGCCTCTTGCGCTTGAAATCTAATCCTGAGTGGCTCTAGCTGGACTTCGGCGGGAGGTAAGGCGGCGCACTTCCGCCACCTCTGCCCCCATTGGCTGACCAAAAAAGAAACGTCTTCTTGCGGCTTTGCAATGTCTTCTTGGGATGCGATCCGACGCTTACGGGCCGTCGACACTCTCCAAGAGGACGTTGCAAGACGATCCGGAAGACGTTGCAAAAACGCCCCCTAAGCTGCCGCAAAAACGAGTTCGAAAGGTTGCTAAAATCCCGCGGGGGCGCTGATTTTTACACTGGAGGGCGCTTGGGAACTCCCGACCGATTAGAGAGCCCCGGTATCGCACGGAGGTTCCAAAGAGGCCCGATTCTACTGAGCCTGCCACTCCCAGGAGACAGTTCGTGCTTCGAGCGCTGTGCGCCGCCTGGTGCCCGAGACCGTCTTACCAGTGGAATGCGAGGACCCGCCTCTCGGGCCCGAAATCCTGCCCAGTAGGGCATCCCTTTGGACTGGACTTCGGCGGGAGGTGAGGCGGCGCGCTTTGCACCTCGGCCCCCCCATTACATGGCACGTTAAAAAACCTGTCTTAGACGTTTTGCAACGTGTTCTTGGGACGCGTCATGGCGATAGTCCGGCCACCGGATTTCCCCAAGGACACGTTGCAAAACGTCAAAAACTCGTTGCACGACGAATGACTCCCGAAAGCTTAGCCCTCATGCAGGGCTAAGAGATTGCACCGGCCAGATCTCTCGCCAGCGGTTCAAGATGTCTATCGATCTGGCAGTGAGCCCAGTCAGCCAATTCCACGCAACATTCGCGAAACGGGAAAGGCTCGGCCAAGCCTAAGTATCCCGCCGGCCGCAGACGCTGGCGGGGTACCGTGGGCCCGGCGGATCGAAGATGTTGTCCGCAGCCGATACACCCCGCGGGCTACCGCTTCGCGCTGAACTCCTTCCGCAGATCAGGTCGAAATCGCCGGCCGGCTCAATCGAGATGTCCGTACAATAGCTCGTTAACCATCCTGACTGGAGAAATATTCGGCCAACCGTAGACACGATGCGGATCGGACCATACCTCGGTTGCCTCGCAAAGCTGCGAGAGAAAGCGGCCGCCGCCAAGTAGTCGAAATACGAAGCGACGGCCTGACCACCACCGACTGATAAGGAAGTCGATCATGGCTAAGTCTGCTTATAACTCCGATTCGCTGCCCCGCCCCTCCTGTTGCTCAACGCTAGCGCGCCCGTGACCGAGGCGATCCACTCGCTTGCTGTGGAGCTTTGCTTCGCTGCCGTCGCAGTGGCTGTGTTCGGCCGACCGCACAACGCCTAGGCCTCGATCGCGAGGTTCGCTGCATTGCGCCGTTGTTGCGGCGCAATACACGATCGCGACGACGCCTTGCTCTCCGATCTGATCCGCCTTCGCGACGGATGAGACCGGTCCTGACCTGTCACGGTTGGGCTCTCCGGAACCGGCAGCTCGGCGAACCGACGCGATCATTGGCTTCGCGATCGCTCAAACACATAGAGGGATCCAATATGTCGTCCATTTTCCAATTGCCGGCGCTTGCGGCTTACACATCCAAGATCTATCGCCCCGAGGGCGATACCACCGGCTTGCGCCGCATTTACAATGATGCCAGCCGCGTTGCGGTGTGGGCTTGCCCGATGCCGCAGGTTTCCCGCATCGCGCTCGACCGTGCCGTTGGCGCCGCCGGATATCTTCTGGCCAACCACAACACGGTTTACGTGGGTGAGACCAAGAACGGGTTCTCGCGAGTTATCGACCACCTCGACGATCCGACCAAGAACTTTGCTCGCGAGGTCTACGTGATCGTCGGCTACCCCGATCCGTGGCTGGACAAGCTGCCAGTCCTTTACCTTCAGTATCGCCTCTGGGAAAATCGCGCAGTCGATGAACTATGTGGTCGTCACCAATTTGCGCGACCCGCAGATCCCGGCGGTGCCGGAGGAAAAGCGCGCCGAGTTGGAGCGCATTGTCACGGACGCCCGCGTCTTCCTGTTCGACGCCGGCTGCCGTGCGCTCGATTCGAACTTCGACAACCAGCACTCGGCGATGCTTGCTCCCGAGGTCGAGGTTGATCCGATCGGCCCCGAGGATGGCGACCCCATGCAGATCGATGTCCGCGTCGATCCCGCAAACAGTAGCGAGCGCGAACTGCTCTATACAGGGATCTATGCCCGCGGTTATCCGCATCCTGAGCGCGGTTTCATCGTGACCGCAGGGTCCGAAGTTCGCAACGTATCCGAGCGCGCACAAGATCATTACCGAACGTCGTAAGGAATTGCGAAACAAGAAGGTGCTGGTCGATATCGATGGTGTTGGCGATCGATCTCGCCTGATCGCAAACGTCTGGTTCCCGTCGGCAGCCATTGCCGCCAAGGTGGTGACCGGCGCGCACATCGGCGTCCGCGTGTGGCAGCCGGTACGCCACCAGAGCTGGCCCCGGTTGTTTGGACAGCCGACCGTCGAGATGCAAACTGTGGGTAATGAGCAAGGTTCCTCTGAACACGCTCGCCCGGTTATTTCTTCACACCAATGCAAGACAGTGTGCGCGAAAAATAAGCCCCTGTGCCCGAAGGCACAGGGGCACAATGTTGAAGACCTCCTGGCCCCCTCGCCTATCTAGCCGCATTGGCGAGCGTGGTAATGATTGCTGCTAGGTCGCTTATACCCCAACAGCGGCGCAGAAGCGGACATTGCGAGAGGTTCGTAAAGGGCCATGAGCCGACATCGCTCCAATCAAGCGGCGATACTTGTCGGGCTTCTTAGCGGCCGTAAGGGAAGCAGCGGCGGCGATCGAGTGTGAGGCCGAAATGCACTCCCAGCGCAGCGATGGCCGCGTCCTGCTCAGGATAAGGATCGGCATTGGATGCGGCAACGATGATGATCCGGAACCCGCCGCGGTCCTTGCCACCCGGTGGCAGCATCGCTGTAGCCAGGGCATTGCCCTCCCTGTCGCGCAGTGTAAGGAAAACCGGCATCTCTCGCTGTACATAGGCCTCGAGGCCAATGTCGCGCTCGATCGCGTCCGGCCGCTCCGGACGCCAGGACTGGACTGCCTTCTCCCGCTCGTTGCGGAAATATTTCTCGACTGTGTGGCCCATCAGGCGCGACTCATGCGCCGCTTCACCTTCCGTCTCGATACGGAACCAGGTCTTACCCTTCGGCGCGTCGCAAACGTACCGCATTTTGCTCGTCCCGCGATCGCCGCAATTCTAGGGCGGCGGGCCTACAAAGCCAATATGAGGCTCGCTCCCGTGTATAGCGCTGCACGATCAGAGGGGCTAAGAGTTCTTGATTGGACGTTGAAGTTCTAGTGAGCCCAAACAATACTAGGTCGACCGGAATAATCCTCTTCAAGGAGCGTCCCGATGCCTGACGTAAGGGAAAAGCAACGCGAAGCCCGCCGGAAGATCATTCGCCAATGGGCGAAGCTTCCGAAGGATAAACGGCAGTCTATGGAGGGGATTTCTGAATTCGCCAGGACCGCAGCTCAGCAGAACGAGAACGCATTCGTCCGCAGTCGTCGCGATCCGTATCAGAAGATCATAGGATGGCTATTGCCGCGTGCTCATCTCTGAACGACTGAGTCCTCTGCACATCCTTCGAAGGCGACACCGGGTTCTTCAGCTTGCCCCCATGTGGCGAACGGCCCGCGCGATTTAGGGAGCAAACCACGCACCTTGTCGCAAACCACATTGAGCGCGATTTTGTGAATCCGATCAGGCGACGCCCGATTTCCGTTTAGGGTCACAAGCGGCGGTCGAAGTGAGCACGGCCCCGCGTCCGGTCTGCCGCCGATAGCCGACACTACAATGGTCTCAGCCTTGTTCGGCTAAGGGCCAATGCCGACCATGAGTTCACTTTTGCCGACTACCATCCCGACGAACCTGGTGCATCACAGGGAGGTCGCGCCCTATTCGCGAATAACTTCGATGGCCGAGCGCTGGGGCCCTGGTTCGACAAGCTGCGCCGAGCAGGGATCGCAGAATTCGGCGGCGTGCCGTTCGCAAGTAGAGTAAAATCGTCAAGGCGAGCGGCAAAACATCAGGGGTTAGAGCCCAGTGCGTGAGTGGGTTCGAGAGTTCCGCGAGTATTTGCGAGCCTACCGGGCCTATGTCTCGGCCAACCGTTTGTGGGGCAGAGCGACGCATCGCAGTTCACTAGTACCCACTTTTCTTGGAACGTGAGTCGTGATTCAAGGTCGGGATGATACCCGAAGCAAGAGAAGTCCACCTTTCGAGGAAAGATCGCAAGGTGCTTGAGGCGTG